>DFEL01000080.1 GCA_002369055.1 Cyanobacteria bacterium UBA3803 | reverse complement strand
TTCATCTTTAAATTCAATAAATGCAATATCATCATTACTGCCCAAAATTGACAATGAATGCGAGCGTAGAGTGTCATATTTACTTAATTCCGGTATATCTTTGGTAATTTCAACCGATTCTATTGCCAAAGTTTTTGATATAATTTGTCCAAAATTTTTATATCCGTTGTCCAAATCTTTTTTTATTTTTCCTACGGCAAAGCAAGTAAGACAAAGCATTACTATCGTTGTTGATAGTAGCCCCAAAATTATAAGACGATTTTGAGTTGTCATATCCTTATACCAATTCATAAGTAAATTATATCATGCATAGAATTTGCAGGCAAATTAATTTAAAAAAAGAATAATCTATACTTTAATCTATTGTTGCAACAGGTTCATCGTCGTCTGCAATACCTTTATCAACTTCAAGAATTTGTGCAAGAGTTTTTGCATCACCTTTTAATTTAAAATATTCTGCAAATTTTGGAGTTGTTTTTATATTATAAGAACGACCGTTTTTATCTTTGTGTCTTGAAATTAATCCTAAATCAAGTAATTCCTTTACGTGTTCGTAGGCATTTGCACCACGTATTTCTTTTAAATAGGATTGCCTTATAGGTTCTTTTAATGCTATAACAGTTAATGTTTTTAGTGCGGCAGGTCTTAAGTCAACAGGGCACAGCTTTTCAACAATGTCCATGTGTTCGGCTTTTACTTGCAATATATAACCGTTTTCATCATCAATTTCCAATGCTCCATCCCTTGATGAATAATCCATGATAAGTTCAAGCATTGCTTCCTCAATGCTGTCTGTGTCTGTTTCAAGAATTTCTGCTATTTCTTCCGTTTGAAGTGCTTTTCCCGTTGTAAAAAGGACTGCTTCAATTCGTGTTTTAAGTTGTTCCATCTGCTTTCACCACATATAAGTCAGAATAAAATTCATCTTGTTCTAAATCACATTTACCTTCTGCCGTTAAAAATAACAATGCAATGTATGCGGAAATTTTATTCATACCTATTGAAATTAACTCATTTAATTCTACTTTTTTATTTGTATTAAATATTTTATCAAGTTTTGTTTGAATTGCTTTTACAGAATTTTCAATAAATTCTTCATGGGCCAAATTAACAATATCATCAGCAGTCAAATTTGCATATGAACGAATACGTCTTTGTGCACGTTCTTGCATCTGTTTCAAGGAATGTTTTTTTTCTAACTTTTCATAAAATTCTAATTGACGTATCAAATCTTTCAATGTAACTGTACGATTACGATTTATTTTTACGCTTGTACGTCTTTGTAATACTTCGCTAAAGGATATTATGTTATTTTTAGGAGGTTCATAACTTTCAATTATTTCATCATCAACAATTTCATAGTCATCGTCTTGTTGTTCTTCAAAATCAAGAATATCTGTTCCTTCTAATATATTTGATTTTAGGCGAAGTAAAATTGATGCAAACAATAATGTCTTACTTGTTGCTCTAAGATTTTGTGCTTTTATTTCAAATAAGTGCGACAAATATTTATCTGTAACATCAATAATATCTATGTTCCAAGGATCTATTTTTCCTGCTTTAGCCATTTGTACAAGAATTTCTATTCCTTCTGCCTGATAGTTATTTTGTTGCTCTAAATTGTCAAAAATAAATGCTTCTGCCATATTTTTAATCTCTTAATTTCACTCCGGTAACTTTTGTGATACCTTTTTCTTTTTGTGTAACACCAATAGTCCTATTTGCTGATTCTATCATAGGTTTTCTGTGACTAACTACTATAAATTGCGTATTTTTTGATTGAGTCAGTATTAAATTTGCTAATTTTTCAACGTTAATTCCGTCTAAACTTTGGTCGACTTCATCAAAAGCATAGAATGGTGCAGGCAAATATTTTTGTATTGCAAACACAAATGCAAGTGCCGTAATTGATTTTTCACCGCCTGACATGCTTTCCAATCTCTGACGTTTTTTATCTCTTGGTTGAGCATCTATTGTTAAACCTGCTTCAAAAGGTTCTTCAGGATTTTCCAATATAAGTGTACCTTCTCCGCCTGCTAATTCTCTAAATGATTCTTTAAAATGAATATTCAGATGATTATATGTTTTCATAAAGGCTTCTTTTTTCATTTGCTCGTAGCCTTGCATTCTTTCAAGAATTTGAGTACGTTCCTTTGAAAGTGTTTCAATTTGCTCTTTCATTTCTGTTTGTCGTGTTGAAACTCGTTCATAATCGTTGATTGCACGCATGTTTACATCGCCCAATTCATCCATTTTCTTTTGAAGTCTTTGAATTTTTGCATTTATTTCATCAATTGAAACAGTAGAAGGCTCAAGTGCATTTATATCTACTCCTGTTGCTTCAAGCTCTTGTTTTGCGGTTTCTAATTGAGGTTCAAGTTCACGTCTTCTTGCTTTAAAAGATTCAACTTGTTCCGCTATCTTTTCTATATCTGATTCTTTTAGGTGCTTTTGCTTTTCAAGATTAAGTAATTCTTCATTTATTTTATCACGTTCATCCAGCAATTCTTTAAGTTGGTTTGTAATAACTTCAATTTTTGTGTTCAATTCTTCAAGTTGTACATTTAATCTTTCGATTTCTTCTTTTGCAATTTTTTTGTCCGATTCAAATTTTTCGTTATTTTTCTTCTTTATTTCAATTTCTTCGTATCTTGTTTTTATAATTGACTCGTAGAATGTAATTTGTCGTTGAAACTCGTTTATATCACTTTCTGCCTGCATTTTATTTTTTTCAAGATATTTTATACCGTCTTCAATTGTTTCTGTTTTAGACTTAAGTTGCTTTAATGTGTCGCTATCTATCAGACTTTCAACTTCCTTAATTTGTGCTTCAACATTGAGCAATTGAGTATGAAGTTCAACATCTCTTGTTTCAAGTTTGTCCAGTTTGGTCGTAATTTTATCAATATTAGGAGTTTCAATTTTAATGAAATTTCTTGTTTCTTCTAATTTTGTTTCACTTTCTTCCGCATTTGACATAAAGCGTTTAAAATCTGCTTTTGCCTCACTTAAAGCAGTTATTGTTTCCGAATAATCTGTACGAACCTTTAACGATTTTTTTTCTATTTCGTCTTTTTCTTCAGTTGCTTTTTTTAAGTCTTCTTCAAGTTTATTTTGCTTAATTTTTAATTTTTCAAGTTCTTCGTCATCGTTTTGGCTAAATTTTGGTCCTGAACGTCTTGCTTTTCCGCCTGTAATAGAACCTGCTTTTTCGTATATTTCACCAGTTAAAGTAACCATGCGATATTTGCCGATTAATTTTCGTGCAACACTCTCATTTTCTACAACAAGAGTATCACCTACCGCATAGAAAAATGCATCAAGATATATATCGTCAAAATCAATTAAATTTATTGCAAAATCAATAACACCTTTGTCATTTGGCAAAGATAGATTTGATGGTGCTTTTTTTATTTTATTGAGCGGCACAAAAGTTGCTCTGCCGGCTCCGCTTGATTTTAAAATTTCAATGGCACTTGATGCTACATATTCGTTTTCAACAACAATATGCTCCATTCTTCCGCCAATAGCAGTTTCCAGTGCAAGTGCATATTCTTTATCTACTTTTCCCAGTTTTACTATTGGTGCGTGAACACCTTTTATGCCTGCATTCATTACATATTCAACTGCATAATTTGAATTTGCCTGATGAACTTCTTTTTGTGCTTGCAATTTTGAGATACTTTTATAAACAGTATTTATTTGAAAATTTATGTCTTCAAGTTCATTTTTATTTGTTTGTGCATCATTCATTAATTTTGTATGCACAATTTTTAAGTCTTCAATTTCTTTTTCCAGATTTTGAATTTCCAATTCACGCTTATCTTTTTCGGTTTCAAAATCTTCTTTAAACTTTTCAAGAGTTAAAAGTGTTTGTTTTGCTTGTGTTATTTTTTCTTTAAGATTTTTTAGTTCGTTTTCAAGAGGCAATTTCTCTTGCAAAAGTTTACTTTCAGTGTCTTTTAACTCATCTTTTTTGTTTCTTAGTGCATTTATTTTTTCTATATAGTGATCAGCAGTTTCACTCAGACCTGATATTTCTGATAATACGTCTTTAAGTTCTTTATTTTTATCCGCAATATCATTATCAATGACTTTTATTTCATCTTGTTTAAGTTCAATTTTTAATTTAGTGTCTTCGATTTGTTTCTTTTGACTATCAATACCGTTAATAGCGTTTTCAATTGATTTTAGGGTATCTGAAATTTGCTTTTCAGCATATATAATAGCACTATTTTTTCTGTCAATTGAACCTTTTAATTCTTCGGCTTGCTTTTTTAGTTCTAGCTGTTTATCTTCGCCTTTTTCTTTTGCTTCTTTTGCAATTTCGTCATATTTTTCTTTTATTAAATTTAACTTTTCAGATGTATCTTTTAAATCAAGCTCTGCTTCTTTTTTCTTTTTACCGAATTCTAAAATATTTTCGTGTGCTTTTTCAAGATTTCTTTTAATATCAAAAAATCTTACAGCGTGAATTTGGCTTTCGTAACCTGTTTTTTCTTCTTTGTATTTTTGATATTTTAATGCAACCTCTTTTTCTTCTTCAAGTTGTTGTAATCTACCTTCAACTTCTGCAAGAATAAAATTAGTTTTTTCAACACGGCTCTCAACAGTATCAAGTTCTTTTGTAGCCTGTTCTATACGTCTGTCAAAGTCTGCTACTCCTGCAATCTCATCTACAATTTTTCTTCTTTCGTTTGCGGTGCAATTTGTTATACTCATTACATCAGATTGCATAATTACGTTGTAACTGTTCGGCGTAATATTATATCTTTCTAAAAGGGAATGTATATCAGTAACGGTAGAAACTTTGTCATTTAGGTAGTATGTGCTTAAATATGTACCGTTAGAAGCTTTTTTTAAGCGTCTTGCAACAGAAAAATCAGGCTCATTTTCTATTCCGGAAAAAGTAACTTTAACTGTTGCTTCATTTTTATTTGTGTATGTAGAAATAAGATGTGCAACTTTTTCGGCACGTAAACTTCTTGCACTCGCTAATCCAAGTGCAAACAGCACGCTGTCAATAATATTACTTTTACCCGAACCGTTTGGACCCGATACAGTGGTAAATCCTTCTAACATCGGTATATCAACTTTTCGAGCAAAAGACTTAAAATTATCAATTTCAAGTTGCTTTATGTACATATTCCTACCCAAGTATACTTATAATTATTACACTATAAGTTTTTAAGCATGTCAAATCATTAAGATTTTTTCATTAATTTTGACAAAACTTCTTCAAATTTTATAATTGGTTCAAGTTTATATCCGCAATTATCAGAGAGTGTTCCTCCCATCATAAAAAGTTCTTCTTGCGGGTATCTTCTGCAAATTCCCGGTCTGTTCTTGTGGATAGTGCATTTTTTTGTAACAGGATCTTGCATTGTGCAGGAAAAAATCAAACCGGTTTCATCTTTGCCTATTATTTCCAAATATGTGTAAAAAGAATGTAAGTATTGAAGACGTTTAAAAACTTTTTCATCTTTAATTACATTTTTTCCGTGTTTAACGTAGATATGTTTACAGCATTCTCCGCAGCACCTGCATCTGCCCGTGCGATAGTATTTTTTTCTTAAAATTTTTGAATATATAATTTTTTTAATTTCTTTGTAGTAGTGATAAAATTTTACAATGAGCGTTGCATACATAATGCCAATCTTCCTTTCGCTTCACTGTATTCGTCAGTATTATTTTTCGCAAGTACAAGAACTCTTGCAAAGTATTGTTGTGCTTGTGCAAAATCTCGTTCCGTAGCCATTAGTTTTCGACCTTGTATTATACAATTTTCAATTATACCTTTTTCAGGATTTAAATAGTTTTCAATTTTGTTAATTAATGGTGCGTAATCTTGCATTGAATTTGGTTCCAAAATTACATAATTTTTATACTCATTTAATGCTTTAAAATAATTACATTCTGAAATTGCTTCTTCTGCCATTTCAAGATGATTTTTTATTAAGTAAGGATTTGAGTTCAGCACCGGTTTTAGCCTGAGACACCTTGTACTTATTTTTTCCAATTCAGCAGGATTATTTTGAATATATTTGCTGTATCTTGTGTAATAGCTGTACGCAAAATCAAATTTTTTTTGCATATCATAAGAGATTGCAAGATTATTTATAATCTTTGGATAATGCGGGTCTAAATATAATGCGTTAGTCCAATGGTTGACCGCTTCTTCGTAATTTTTTTCTGCGTAGAACAATGAACCCAAATTCAGGTGAATTTTTGAATAAATCGGACAGTAATGTGCTGCACGTTTATAACATTTTAAGGCTGATATTTTATCTCCTTGTGCTTGTAGTTGAACTCCCAGTTTTAAGTAATCATTACCAAGTTTTTTGCTTTTTTCAATTCTATTTTTTATTTTTATGTATTTTTCGCTTGTTTTATTTTGTGCGTATTTTAGATATCTTTCATAATAAATAAATGCTTCTGTTTTCATGTTTTTTTCTGAGTATGCAACGGCAATATTCAGATTTGATGTAGGTTCTTCAGGCATTGATAGCAGTGAAGCAAGCCAATAGCTTATTGCTTTTTCACGTTGTGCTTTGCTGTAATAGTAGTTACCAAGACTTATGTAAGCATCTGAATTCATTGGGTCAACTTCAATTGCCTTTTCCCAATATTCAAGAGCAGTTTGAACTTTTGATATTTTCTCAAAGCAATTACCCATTTTTACATATAAATCCGAATCAGTTGTATGTAGTAGCAATTCGGAATATGCTTTAAGAGCCTGTTCGTATTTTTTTTCAACAAATAATCTATCCGCAGCATTTGCCAAATTATACTGCAAATCCTCATTTGTTGTTGTTATTTGTGATTTAACATCAACATTTTCCATATATTAATTATAAATTATAACATGTTAAATTCAATATCTTTAACGAATTCTTCATTAGAAAATAAATCATCTGCTAAGGCTTCAGTATTATCAACTAAAAACGGATCCATGACTCCTTGTGCAAATAATGCTTCAACTCTATCGTTATAAGAAGTGTCATTCATGCCTGCAAGTGCGATATCGTTAAAATGTTGAATATCTTTTTCTCTTTGGTAAAGATAATATGCATCTTGAGATATTGTGCTTACGTCTACAAGATTATATTTTGCTTCTTTATTATACGGATTATTGTTTCCGATAGGGTTTGTAACGACTCCACCAACAGTGCCTTGACCTGACAATCTGCTGTTAATTAATTCATTATTATCATTATTGTTAATCCCGTGTATCATATTACCTTTTCTCCCATTACTCTACCATTATCCATGTTTTTCCCATGTTTGTTATCAACCTGATAGAGTATGTTTTATTTAAAATTTGCAAGTTATTACATATTTAGTATCTGCTTTTTTTGATTTTTTTTTGTCCTTCAAACAGATGAAATTCACATATAGTAATATCATATTGATTATTATAATTATTTTTTATAAATTATAAATATAGAAAGAAGGTTTTTATGTTAGATATTAAAATGATTAGGGAAAATCCCGATAAAGTTAATGAATTGTTAAAAAGACGTAATCCTGAATTATCAATTGATGCAATTTTAGAAGTAGATGAAGAAAGACGTCAAATTCAGACTAAGGCTGATGAGTTAAGAGCCAAAAGGAAATCCGAATCACAAAAAATTGGTATGATGAAGAAAAATGGCGAAAATACAGATTCTATTCAGGAAGAAGTTAGAGTTTTGGGTGATGAAATAAAAGAGTTAGAAGAAAAGCAAGTTCAACTTGATGAAAAGCAAAGAGATATGCTTTTAAGAACACCTAATGTTCCCGATGAAACAACTCCGATAGGTTCTTCTGATGCGGATAATGTTGAAGTTTCAAAATGGGGCGAACCTACTAAATTTAATTTTGAATTTAAAGCACACTGGGATTTATGTGAAGAAAAAAATATTGTAGATTTCGAGAGAGGTGTAAAATTATCTCAATCAAGATTTACTTTGTACAGAGGCAAGGGTGCAAGGCTTGAACGTGCAGTTATTAATTTCTTCTTAAATGAACATACGGAAAAACAAGGCTATGAAGAAATCTTACCGCCGTTTATGGCAAATGCGGCAACAATGACAGGTACAGGGCAGTTACCAAAATTTAAAGATGATATGTATAAATGCGTTGATGAAGATTTATACTTGATTCCTACAGCTGAAGTTCCTGTTACAAACATTTATTCAAATGAAATTTTGTCTGAAGATGATTTACCAAAATATATGACTGCTTACACTCCTTGCTTCAGACGTGAAGCAGGCTCTGCTGGTAAAGATACAAGAGGGTTAATCAGAGTTCACCAATTTAATAAAGTTGAATTAGTAAAACTATGTACACCTGAAACAAGTCCTGAGGAGCATGAAAAATTGACTGAAGATGCTGAAGATATGCTTAAAAAATTAAATCTTCCGTTTAGAAGGGTTGCTCTTTCAACGGGTGATATTGGTTTCTCCGCAAATAAATGTTGGGATTTAGAAGTTTGGATGCCTTCTTACAATGCATATAAAGAAATTTCAAGCTGCTCAAACTTTGGTGATTATCAAGCAAGACGTGCAAATATAAGATACAAAGACAAAATAACAGGCAAAACCAGATTTGTTCATACAATTAACGGTTCAGGTCTTGCTGTCGGCAGAACTGTTGCTGCTATAATTGAAAACTTCCAACAAGAGGACGGAACTATTATTATTCCTGAAGTTTTAAGACCTTATACCGGATTTGATAAAATATAAATATGGGTACAGTAATAAGAACTGAAAGAGAAGAATTGTTTTTTCCAAAAGGTTTTTGGTATTTATATACCTATGGTGTTGCAATTCTTTTCTTTGTTATGGGTGTTTATTTTGTCTTCATTTTTATTGATGAACTTTTAAATGCAAATTATGGTGGAAATTATTTTTTTAAATTTTCGCTCTTATTATTCTTTTTCTTCTTAATTCCTATTTTTTATGTTTTTAAATCGGATAAAATTTATATAAATAAATATGACAGGTATTTTAGAATTAAAAACAAAATTATACCTTATGATGATATTGTTTATATTAAATATAATTATGGATATTTAAAGCCACTAAAATATACTATATTTTCAACTGTTTTTTACTTCGTTTTAAAAAATGGTGAAAAAATTAGGTTTTTAACTTTTTTTAGAGGAACAGAAGTAAAATTAAAAGAAAAACTCCGTGATATGAACTTCAGTGTTCAAAAATGTGGTTTTAGGGATTTGTAACTAATATGTTAAATTATGACATATAATATTTAATCTGCTATTATTTTGTTAAGGATAGGGGAAGAAATATGTCATACGGATTTCCATTTGAGTTAGATGATTTTCAAAAAGAAGCATGTGAAATTATTAATAATGGTGAAAGTGTTGTTGTTTGTGCACCAACAGGCGCAGGCAAAACTGTTATTGCACAACACGCAATACATAGAGCATTAGAGGATAATGTTAGGATTTTCTATACAACTCCTTTAAAGGCTTTGTCAAATCAAAAATATAATGATTTCGGTAACAAATACGGTTATGAAAAAGTTGGCTTATTGACAGGTGATACGTCTATTAATCGATCTGCTCAAATTGTGGTTATGACAACAGAAGTATTTAGAAACATGCTTTATGGTACAAATTTAGGTTCGGTTGCGGATAACCTTAAAGATGTAAGATATGTTGTCCTTGATGAAGTTCATTATATGAATGATGAGGATAGAGGAACTGTTTGGGAAGAAAGCATTATTTATTGTCCGACAAATGTTCAGTTAATTGCTCTTTCTGCAACTGTTGCAAATTGTGATCAATTAACTGAATGGATAAATTCTGTTCATCCGACTTGCAAACTTGTTAATACAGATTTTAGACCTGTTCCACTAAGATTTTACTATTATGACTCTTCTCAACCTTATAAATTATTGCCTTTATTGACACCGTCAGGAGCTTTAAATAACAAAATTAAACCTGAACCTAAACAATGGGGAAGAAATAAAAATAAAAAGACTCAAAGTCCTGTTAGAAATGTTGTCAGAAATCTTGCAGAACAGGACATGCTCCCTGCCATTTATTTTACTTTTTCTCGTAAAAAATGTGATGAACAAATGGAAAAATGTGCAAATTTGTGTCTTGTAACAAAAGAAGAACAAGCAAAAATTCAACAAATTGTTGACGAATATCTTGCTGATAACTATTATTTAGCCAAAAATAAGCATTTAGAATATTTATTATGTGGTGTTGCCTCTCACCATGCCGGATTGCTTCCGGGCTGGAAGGTTCTCGTCGAAAAATTATTTCAAGAAGGCTTGATTAAGGTCGTTTTTGCGACAGAAACACTTGCAGCAGGTATTAACATGCCTGCTCGCTCAACAGTAATAAGTGCAATTTCAAAAAGAACTGATAGTGGTCACAGAATGTTGACGGCAAGTGAGTTTTTGCAAATGTCAGGTCGTGCAGGCCGTCGTGGCATGGATGAAATTGGTTATGTAACAATAGTTGGAACACCGCATCAATCTCCTCAAGATGTTGCAGATTTAGTTCTATCAGGTGCTAATGCTCTTGAAAGTCGTTTTTCTCCAAGATATTCTATGGTGTTAAATTTATTGCAAAGATTTAATTTAGATGAAGCAAAACAACTTATTTTGAAAAGTTTTGGATATTTTTCTTCAAATACAAGACTTGCACCGCTTTTAGCACAAAGAGATGCGTTAAAGGCTGAAATTGATGAGATGAATGCTTTTAAATGTTATTGCGGTCTTACTAATAAAGATTTAATAAATTATATTGTTCTAAAAAATCAGTTTGTTGCAAACAGACAAACTTGTAAAACCGTAAGAAAACAGGAAAAACACAAAAACAGACCGCTTCCTGCTGATTTTTTGGCTTTTGAGCAAACTACAAAAGACATGCTTCATCGAATGCAGGAGTGTAACTGCGACCAATGTAAATTGTACAAGAAACATGCTAAAAATCTTGAAATTGTTGAAAGGTATTCTGCAAGATTGAGAAAATTGGAAAAAGAAATAGAAATACAAAAAGATTATTTTTGGAATAATTTTTTAAATCACCGTTCTGCATTGATTGAAATGGGATATTTAAAAGATGATTATCCGACTGAACGAGGAGTTACAGTTTCTCAGATTAGGGCAGAAAATGAACTTTATTATGCGGAAATATTCTTTTCAAATGTATTAGAAGGGCTTTCACCTGCAGAGTTGGCTTCGGTTATATGTTCAGTTGCAACAGAAGAAATGAGAATGGATAATTATGCACAAATACCGCTTTCACCAAATGTAAGAAAAACTTTGAACCTTATACGTAATATTAGGAAGAAAGTTGACAGAGTTCAAAAAAATAATAATGTTGAGGAACCGATGTATATTAATTCTTTCTTTGCTCCTCTTATTGAAATGTGGGTAAATGGTGCTGAATGGGATAGTTTAATTGAAGAAGTAGATATTGGCGAAGGTGATATTGTTCGAGTATTTAAGCGTACAGTCGATGTTTTAAGGCAATTATGCACTATTGATAATATTCCTGATTGGCTAGTATTTACTGCAAGAGAAGCAATAGATAATATTCAAAGAGAACCAATTAATATTGATTAGGTTTGTTAACAAATGTAACAAACAAGTTAAACATGTAGCAAATTTTGGCATCTTGGATACTTTATAGACATGTGTTAGTGTAGTAAAGGAAATGTATCTATTATGGCAAT
>DFEL01000159.1 GCA_002369055.1 Cyanobacteria bacterium UBA3803 | reverse complement strand
ATAAACTTGCAGAAAAATTTGATAAAGAAGATGTAAATGTTACAAAAGAGCTGTATAAACAAATTTTAAAAGGCGGAGCAGGTGAATTTTCTGCAAAATATAAAGAAATTTATAATGAATTTGATAATTTGCTTGAAGATTATAAAAAGGAAATTTCAAATAATGCGTCATTAAAAGATAATCAAGCTAAGTTATTAAAAAAAGTCAAAGAAGTTATAGCAAAGAAATTAAATGTAAATGTTTCTAAAAAATTAACGGAAGATGATATTACAAATGATGTTATAGAAGCACTAACAACTGAGGGGTTATGGACTGTACCCGGTGGTGCTTGGTGTTCTGCGGGTGTTCCTGTATTTCAAAAAATGAGTGAATGTGGTGGGTATCCTATATTTAAGCATTATGATTTTGAAGGAAATGATGTTACTGCATTTGCTAATTTAGACTGTCAAACACCTTACTATTTTGCATTTCTTGAAAACGGAAATATTAATAAACCTGTTGTTAAAAAGTTTATTGAGCATTTAGAAAAATTCCAAGAAAAATATGGTTTTGACGGATTTAGAGTTGACCATGTTGATCATATTGTAGATAAAGTTTCAACAAAAAACGGACTTCCTATTAGTTATCGTGCTCCGTCAGTGGTTTTAGGCGAGTTAAACAGGTATATGAAATCAAAAATTCCTTATTTTGCAACACTTGCGGAATATATGTTGTGGGATAAATTTTACAAGAAATATCATAAAGAAATGTGCTTTGATGTTTTGTGGGGTAACGATATAATATCTCAATCCGATAAAACTCCTGAAGTTATTGTTGAAGATAATCAAGATTTAACTAATTATAATGTTGATTTGAAATCAAAAGATTGCTTATCATTCCTAAAAACATATAATAATCAAGATGGCGAATTTGAAGCAATTGACAGATATCCTGCTCAATTAGGTGAAAACGGTGCAATTTTTAAATGGTTTAAATATAAGTTTTTACCGGGTGGTAAATATGCAAACAGACCTGTAATGTATGTTGACGGTGATGAATCCTTTACGCAATGCGAAGTTGAAAGAACTGTTGGAAATGAAGTTTCAATGCACAGAAATAAAAATTATCATTTCTTTAATAGGTTTGATTCGATAAATAGACTTGCAAGAAGTTTTGAAGTTGTAACAGAAGGCGAAGCACAAATTATTTTACAGGATGATGACGGATATGTTTGCTGGATAGTTTCTAAAGAAACTCTAAAACAAGCACTTTTGATTGTAGCAAATTATCAGGCTCCAACAGAAAAATTTACAAAGCAGGATGAAAACGGAAATAATTATACGGAAGTTAAATACGGGCAAGATGTTTTTAATAAAAAAATAAATGTTCCCGGTGATTATTCCGCTGTTGCAGAGTATGTTTTTAACGGAGAAGATTTTGAAAGAGTTTCTTTTGCAGCACCTGAAAATCACATTTTCTTTGACAAATTATACCCTAGTCAGTTTAAAATATTTGAACTTACACGTTAATAGGGTTTGATACCAGTGAAAAGGTTTTGTTTTTAGGTCTTGATTTCTTCAAGTCAAACAATCTGTTTTCTACGAATGGTGTATGCGAAGATTCAGGTTTGTTCTGTATAAATTTTTTGTAATAACGCATTGCATCAACAGAACGTTTTAATTTATCAAAGCAAATTCCTATACCAAGAAGTGCTTTTGCATAAGTTGGTTTTACTTTCAAAATTTGATTAAATACTGTGCTTGCATCTTTATACTCATCAAGGCTCATTAATAATGCTGCTTTATGTTTGTAGGCTTTAAGGAAATCAGGTGCAACTTCAATAATTCGTTGATAAATCATCAAAGCCATTTCTTGTTCTCCAACAAGTTCATGTGCAAGTGCAAGTTGAACTTGTGCATTGAGGTTGTCAGGATTAAGCTGAATAGAGCGAATTAAACATTTTATTGCAGGACAAGGAGTGCCGTTCATAAGATGACAAATTCCAAGTTCATAATAAATTGCAAAGTCATCAATTTTATACGACAATACTTTTTCCAGAGTTTCTATTGCTTTATCATAATTTTGCAAACCTTTATAAGAAAGAGCCAGCCCGTAATATGCATCTGCATTGTCCCGCTTATAAAAAATCGAACGCAAATATTTTGGTACAGATTCTTGAAACATGTTTGCAAGCCTTAGAGCATCCGCTTTTACACAAAGCTTATATGATTCATCTTCGCTCAAAGCGGGCTTTGCAGACATTTCTGACAACATATCTTTATTTGGCTTGTTATACAACGTGATTGTCACTATCTATTTCCCCTTCTACAAATATATTTTATGAATTTTTATATTTGTTAGTAACAACCAAAAGATGTATATTTTATTAATCAATGGATTTATAAATTTTTATGTGTTATAAATTTGTTATGAAACGTGTGTTTTTGATATGTGTATTAATTATAAATATGCTACCTGTAATTGCGGATGACAGTGTAGTTTTGAAAGATGTAGAGAAGCAAAAAGTTACGCTTAAAAAACCTGTTAAAAATTTAAAAGGTTCTTTGTTAATAAATGATAAAGAAGTTATAAAAGATTTGCTGGAATATCAAGCAAAAAAAGACTTAGAGGATGTTGAAATTTTATGGAAAGGTACTGTTGAAAATAATCAAGTAATAGAATTTGCTCTTAAAAAATTGGCTACTCCGGAAAGTCAAAGACGTATACATTCATCATTAATGTCAAAAACTCTTTCTGCAATAGTAAGCGGTGCTTCATTTATTCCGTCTTTTGCAGGTGCAAATCCTGCAATTCAAACAGGTTCTTTTGCGGCAGGCAGATTAGCTCAAACTTTACTTAACAGAAAAAATGTTCCAAAGGAAATTCCATTGACAGACACTGAATTGATTGAGTTGGCAGGTTTAGTGGAATCGTTGCAAGACAAGATTATTGATGCTTATTATAATTATAAAAATTCTTTGATGTGGCTTAAAGATACACGTTCAAGAATGTTGCTTTATAATAAAAATTATTCAAATGCATTAAAAAAGGGCGAGCTTTTGGATATTACAATTTCATCGGTTTCTTATGATAATATGCTTCTTCAAGAGTATCAAGCAGAACAGGAAGCAAAAAAATACTATATTGAATTACAAAGATTGGCAGGTAAAAAAGCCGTTGACAGTCTTTCGTTATATCAATTTAATGTTAATTCAGCTCTTGTAAAAGGGGGGCTAAAATAATGCTAAAAAGAATTAGTTTGTTAGTTTTATTGTTAGTGTTTAATCCTGTTTTTGCCGCAACGATTGAGAATTTGAATGAGCCGAAACCTGCTGCATACAGGGTTGGTACTACTGATGAAATAGAACATGAATATAAGGTTAAAAACTCGGTAAATGCAAAAGATGTTAAACATCAAAAACAAGAGATAATGTATACGGAAGGCTTGACGTATGCCGATTTAAGTATTAAAAAAATATCTGCCGAAATTTCTCAATCGGTTGAGATAGATAATGCTGATATGATGTGTGATTTATCAATTCTTTGGCAGGGTGCAGCTACAAAAAGTGATACAATAAAGTATGCCATTTATAAACTGTCAAATCCGGATGCAGATAAGCCTGACGAAAAGTCTGTTAAAAAAGTTTTAACATCAATAGCCAATATGTCTACTCTTGTTGGTGCAGGTATGGGTAATCCGCTTTTGTCAACGGGTGCTTTTTTTACCGGTTCAATGCTGAATATTATGGGACAGGATACAAAGGCAATGAACTATAAATATTCCAAAGTTAATGATGCAGATATGATTATTTTGGTTAGAAAAATTGATGATTTGCAACAAAAAATAGTAAACAGATATTATGATTACATAACTGCTTATGAGGTTTTGCAAAAAACTTCTAAGGTGGTTAAAGAACGGCATAATAATTATAAGTTGGCTCAAAACGGTTCAAAAGAAATGATTTTGATTGCGGATGCATATTACAGAGATTCTCTTGATATGCAAATGAAGGCACGAAATGATTATTACAACAAAAGAGCAGCATTAGAGCAGCTTGTTGGTAAAGATGTTTTTGAACAGTTTGAAAAAGGTTACAAAGCAAGAAATAAGTAAAAGGGACTAAAATGGATGATTTAAGCGTATCTTTTCAATATACAAAACTTGATATTGCAAATTTTGTTTTTGATTCATATTCTTTTGAAAAAGTCAGATGTACTTTATTCTTAATTTTTAATATATCTGCATTTATTATAGGTGTTATTTTTTTGTTTATGCATAAATTTCCAATAGGCGTTTTGTTTATTGGTATATCAATTATTGTGTTCCCATTAATGTTATATGCGTCTTATCTTACAGCCTCAAAATCATTAAATAGTATTACCAATGTTGTTTGTACATTAAAAGATGAAGGTTTAAGTTTTATGAGTAATTTTGGGGATAATGTTATAAATTATAAAGATATTTGTGAGGTAAAAGTTACTGAGGAACTTATATTCGTTTATGTTGGAGAGAAAAGTACCTTAATAATTCCTAAAAGAGCATTCAAATCTTTAGATAAGGCTATTGATTTTGCGGCATTATTAACAGAGAGATATAAAAAAGCAAAATCAGTTAATATTTAAATACTTTAAATAGCGTTCTTTTAATATTTCTTTTCCCGGTTTTAAATCAATAATATCCCAAGGTAACTTTTCATCTAAATTATAATTTCTTAAGGCATAATTGTCAGGGTTGAAGTATTTTTTTGAAGCTTTTTTATATGCACCAAGTTTTGCACCGTTTTTATATACGTCAATTAAAAATTCTGTAAAATTTTCATCGCCCCTTGATAAAACAGTTTGCCAATAATCCCATTTAATACTGGAAAACCCTGCCTTAAGTCCTAATTTGTGAAATTCTTTTTTTAAATATTGTTGCCTTTTTTCAAGTTCTGAGGTTGTAAATCTTCCGCACCATTGAAGCGGTGTATTTGGTTTTGGTACAAATGAAGAAAATGCAAATGATATATCAAATCCTTTATTTTCTTGCTTAAGTCGATTTGCCAGAGAAATTATTTCATTTAAATCTTCCGTCGTTTCTGTCGGGATACCTATCATTGCGTATATTTTTACCCCTTTAAGTCCGTTTTGTCGAATCTTTGCAATGGTATTAAAAATTTGTTCTTCTGTTACATTTTTGTTAATAACTTTTCTTAATCTTTCGCTTCCTGCTTCAATTGCAACAGTAACGTGTTTTTGATGACCTAAAGCAAGTGTTTTTAAGATAATATCATCAACTCCATCAATTCTTAATGAAGATACGCTCATTTCAATTTCAGGTTTTTGTTGAATTTTTTTATATATAAATTCACAAATTTGTTTAAATTTAGGATGAATAGATACTTGTGCTCCCAAAAGAGCAATTTTGTTTGTGTTTTCAAGTCCTAATTCAATGGTTTTAATTATATTCTCATAAGGTGCAAATCGTACAGGTAAGTTTAAATAAGATGCTATGCAAAAATTACAGCAATTTGCACATCCTCGTGAACTTTCAATGATAAACATATCTTTAAAATATGCTTCATCACTTAATATTGGTGTATATATACATTCATCAATTTTTGCCGTATGTTTTGTAATTTTTTTCTGATTAAGTGTGGGTACAAAAATGCCCTCTATTTCTGCAAGTTTTGTTAAAATTTCGTTTTTACTTTTACCATTCTCTTTCATTTCAGATATGGTTGATACTGCTTGAGTGTTTATATCTTCACCGTCGCCAATTACGATAAAGTCAAAAAAGTTGCTGTAAGGCATTGGATTTGCAGTTAAAACAGGTCCTCCTGCAAAAATAATTGGTATGTCATCATTTCTGTTTTTTGATAAAAGAGGAATATTAAATCTTTCAAGCATTTCAAATATGCTTACAAAGTCCATATCAAAAGAAAAAGAAAAACAAATAGCATCAACATCCTTAATTGATATTTGAGGTGTTTTTGTATCTGCATATATTCGTTCTACGTTTATATTTTCTTGTTCATCAAGTGTTTTAAAAATCCATAAATAGCCTAAAGATGATAAAGCAAAAGATTTACAAGCCGGAAATGCACACCAAATGTTACATTTCGTTTTTTTGTTATAGTTTTTTTGGTATAAAATCTTTTCCATTTAATTTATTATTTTGTTATTTAACTTTATGTATTGTTTTTAAATATAATTCATCTATTAATACGGTTACAATTGCAGCAATTGCGGGTGCTAAAATTAAACCTGCAAGTCCTCCGAATTTACCGCCAACAAGTAGTGCAAATATTATAACCAGCGGATGTAAGTCCATAAATTTTCCAAATATAACAGGTCTTATGACGTTGTTTGAAATTTGTTGAATAACCAAAAATAGTACTATTGCAATTGCAACTATTATAAAACCGTTTTGGTAAGCACTTAATATTATAAGAGTTAATGCTATTGTAGGGCCAAGTACAGGAATTATGTCTAATACACCTGCTATTAAGCCTAAAGAAAATGCAAATTCAACTTTTAATATTAACAATGATATTGCAACCAAAATCCATATTGCTGCACCTGAAATGATAGAGGCAATAACATATCCGCCAACTTTTTGAGAAATTTTTACAGAAATATCATTAGCTTTACTTTGAAGTTTGTCGGGGAAAAATTCTAAGAATTTTTCTTTCATATAAATACTGTCTTTTAGCATATAAAATAAAATTGTTACGACAGCAATAAATACTATAATACCTTGTGCAAATCCCATTGTAATATTCCAAGATTGGCTTAAAATATTTTTAGCAATATCTTCACCGTTACTTAAAACACTACCGGAATTAATGTATTCGGATAAAGCGTGTTTACCTATATGAATATTATGTAAATATGTTTGTAATTCAGTAAGTTTATCGGGTATACTTTGGAAAAACAAACCTATTTGTTCAAATGTTATAGTTAATACAGGCAATATAAATGCCAATGTTAGTATGACCGCAGATATTACTACTATTAAAACTGATAATGTGCGTTTTTTTGTTTTTTTATCAAGCCAATTTACAATCGGCAGCATAGAACACGCAAGTACAAAGCAAGCAAAAAATAACATTACAAATTCACTTACTTGTGGAATTAATTTCAATAAAATTATTAACAGTATAAGAAAAACTAAATTTTTTGTTGTTAAAATATCTTTGAATAGCATATTTATCCTTAATTTGTTTATGTATGAAATTTTATAAATTAATTATATCAAACTTATATTTTTTTACTACTACCCGATTATATAAATACAAAAATGGTGTAGTTTCAGTAACTTACACCATTTTTATATATTTATTATATAAGTTTTGTTTGTTCTCCTTCAGGTTCTGTTTCTGTTTCAGAATTAGCTTTATCCACAATAGAATCTTCTTCGTCAGGTGATATAATTTTATTTACTGAAACAACAGTATCGTTATCTACCAAATTTTGAGCTCTAACACCTGTTGCAGGTCTGCCTTGTTGAGATATATCACCGGCTTTGATACGTGTTACAATACCGTTTGCGGTTACAAGCATAATATCATCATTTTCTGAAACGATTGTCAATGCAACAAGTCTTGATTCATTTGTTTTAAATTTAGTTGCAATTAAACCGATACCACCTCTGTTTTGACCTCTAAATTCTGATAATTTAGTACGTTTACCAAATCCGTCAGAAGTTACAACAAGCAAGTCTGCATCATAGTTTTGAGGAACAATATCACATCCGATAATCTCATCGCCTGTTCTCAACTTCATAGATGTAACACCCCTTGCACTTCTGCCTAAAGGTCTTAAATCTTCAATGCTGAATCTTATTGCCATACCGCATTTTGTTCCGATAATAATTTCATCTTTTGCTGTTGCAAGTTTTACCCAATTTAATTCGTCATTTTCTTCTAAACTTATTGCAATAATACCGTTACGTCTTATGTTTGCAAAATTATCAAGTTCAATTCTCTTGATGTAGCCTGATTTAGTAAGCATTATTAAATTTAAATCGTGAGAGAAATTACTTACAGGAACAACCGCAGTAATTTTTTCATCCTGTGCTATCGGAAGAACATTTACGATAGGTAAGCCTTTAGCCTGTCTTTGACCTTCAGGAAAATCGTAAACATTCAGACTATAAACGGTACCTTTTGATGAGAAGAATAACACTTTATCATGCATCATTGCGGTAAAGAAGTGTTGAATATCATCATCTTCTTTTGTTTTCATACCCGATTTGCCACGAGTTGCACGGTTTTGTCTTTCAAATGTATCCAAAGAAATACGTTTAATATATCCTTGATGAGTAATAAATACAGCCATAGGAGTATTAGGAGTTAAATCTTCAATACTCATTTCACCTTGTTCTGCAACAATTTGAGTCTTTCTGTCATCACCGTATTTTTCTTTATCTTCAAGAAGTTCTGTTTTTATGATATTTAAAACTTTTTGTCTGTCTGCAAGGATAGATTCGTATTCTGCAATTTTCTTGATTAATTCATCGTATTCTGCTTTAATTTTATCTTGTTCCAATCCTGTTAAACGTCTTAATTGCATTTCAAGAATTGCGTTAGCTTGGTCAATGTCTAAACCAAATTTGCTCATTAATCCTGCTCTGGCATCTTCAGTTGTTTTAGAAGATTTAATTAATTCAATAACTTCATCTAAAGAACCTAAAGCAATAATTAAGCCTGCTAAAATATGTGCTCGTACTTTTGCTTTTTTCAAGAAATAAATAGTACGTCTTGTAACAATTTCAACCCTGTGAGCAACAAATTCCGTTAATACTTGATGTAAGTTCAACAATCTTGGTTGGTTATCGCATAAAGCAAGCATGTTTACACCAAAAGTTGTTGCTAATTGAGTGTATTTAAACAAATTATTTTTAACAACTTCCGGTTTTGCATCACGTTTTAATTCAATAACAATTCTCATACCTTCACGGTCTGATTCATCACGAATATCAGAAATACCTGTTATTCTTTGTTCTTTAACTAAATCTGCAATTTTTAAAATTAAATCAGATTTATTAACTTGATATGGAATTTCTGTGATAACAATTGCCGTTCTTGATTGTCTGCCTGCACCACCTGAAATTTCTTCAAATGTAGAAACGGCTTGCATTTTAATTGAGCCTCTACCTGTTTCATAAGCCTGTTTGATTTCATTTAAACCTACAATTGTTGCAGCCGTTGGGAAATCAGGTCCTTTAATATATTGCA
>DFEL01000001.1 GCA_002369055.1 Cyanobacteria bacterium UBA3803 | reverse complement strand
TAATTTTTTAGAAACATTTACATTTAATTTCTTTGCTATAACTTCTTTGACTTTTTTTAATAACTTAGCTTGATTATCTTTTAATGACGCATTATTTGAAATTTCCTTTTTATAATCTTCAAGCAAATTATCAAATTCATTATAAATTTCTTTATATTTTGCAGAAAATTCACCTGCTCCGCCTTTTAAAATTTGTTTATACAGCTCTTTTGTAACATTTACATCTTCTTTATCAAATTTTTCTGCAAGTTTATCAGAAATTTCATCAACCTTTGCTGAAATTTTATTTATCAAATCATTAACATCAAACCACCTTGCAATAAACGGATTAGCAAGAACATTTTTTTCAAAACGACCTGCCTGTGGTAATACATCATATATGACAGGATGACCCGCAAGCTGTGCCAATTCAATAAATAATTTTACCTGTTCTTCCAAAGATATTCCCAAATAAATTTCCATATTTTTGTCCTTTAATTCAGGACTTACTTCTGAACTTGTAGGCAAATAGGCACAACCAAAATCTCTTTTTTGAAATGGAATAAGATATACTGTCGTATTAAAAATACCACGAGCCAAATCTCCTGTCGGAAGAATAAGAATTTGCTTAACCCAATCAAAAAATTTACCCGGAGCATCTGCATAATTACCGTTTCCAAGTGCAGCAAGATTTATTAATTTTATATCATGACCTTCTTTTTTTAACCAATTACTGTTTTTAACATTATTCCTTGCCAGCGGACTAACTTTATCATTATCAAAAACAAATTTTCCGTCTTTAAATATTCCGTTATTTTCCCATTTAATCTCCAAAGCACAAAGAGTTTCTGCGGCTGACAGTTCTTCTAAAACTTTCAAATGAGGATAATTCAAATATCCGTATTTTTTTACAATATTTCTTAGTTGTTCCTTCCTTTCATTTGGAACATCATAGTAATATGTATAATCTTTTAATTTTGCATAAATTTCATTTAATACTTCCGCTTTATTAACAGTTTCCTGCTTTTTAAAAAAATCAAACATGACAATATCCTCATATAATTATCAATTTTATCATATTTAAACACAATTGCGGTTTTTTAATAAGTTTTATTAACAACATGTTCTTTAATATGTATTTTTCTTGTAATATGATATTACTGAAATAGGAGGTTATATGAAACAATTAAATGAGTACATTGAACACACATTACTAAAACAAGACGCAACAAAAGAACAATTCTTGAAATTGTTTGAAGAAGCAAAAGAACACAAATTCTTTGGAGTATGCGTAAACCCTGCTTATGTAAAATTAGCAAAAGAAAATTTAGCAGGTTCAGATGTAAAAATAGTTACTGTTGTAGGTTTTCCTTTAGGTGCAAGCTCATCAAAAGTTACTGCATTTGAAGCAAAAACAGCATTAGAAGATGGTGCTGATGAAATTGATATGGTTATCAATGTATCTGCAATGAAAGATAAAAACTATGATTACGTAGTTGAAGACATAAAAACAGTAAAAGCAGCTTGCGGAAATCATTTATTGAAAGTTATATTAGAAACAGACTTATTAACAAAAGAAGAAATTAAAAAAGCATGTGAATTATGTGTAGAAGCAGGTGCTGACCTTGTTAAAACATCAACAGGCTTTGTAAAAGGCGGTGTAGGAGCAAAACCCGAAGATGTAAAAATCATGCACGATACAGTTGCACCGCATGGCTTAATGGTTAAAGCATCAGGCGGAGTTCGTTCTAAAGCAGAAGCACTAGCCGTAATTGAAGCAGGTGCAGACAGAATCGGAACAAGCTCAGGTGTAAAAATCGTTTCTGAATAACATATTTAAAAAATTAAAAAAATTTCTTAATAAACCTTTCATTAATTTGAAAGGTTTATTTTGTTTATAGTAACATGCTAATAGTAAAACAACTATCAAAGGTAATATTCAATGGGTGATGAAGATAAGCAGTTTGATGCAACCCCCCAAAAGCTTCAAAGAGCCAGAAAAGAAGGACAGGTTGTAAAATCAAAGGACTTCTCAACAGCAATTTCACTGTTGGTACTTTTTACTGCAATAAATGCATTAGCACCTTTTATATGGAACCAAATAACACATTTATACATACTGCTTTATGAACAAATACCAAATGCCAATGTTGACAAGATTGGTCTAGCATACATTCTTACAATGACAGTTATACCAACCGTTTTAATTATTGGGCCAATATTATTTTTAGCATGGGCTGTGGCAATACTTGCAGACTTTATGCAAGTCGGCCCGCTTGTAGCAACAGCACCACTTATGCCAAAACTTGATAAATTAAACCCGACTAAATATTTTAAAAATTTAGTATCAATCAAAACATTGTTTGAACTGGTGAAAAATATTGTAAAAGTTGCCATTTTAGGATTTATAGGTTGGTCAGTATATTCGGCACACTTAAAATCCATTTTACAACTGGCGGCAATAGATAACAACTTTGCAGTAATGATAGAATTTGGGAAATTAATTGTAGAATTTATCTTTAAAGCCTGCCTTGCATTCCTTGTCATTGCCGCTGCCGATTATGGTATGACAAAATGGAAATTCTTAAAAGACCAAAAGATGTCATTTAAAGAAATTAAAGATGAATATAAAAATACAGAAGGTGACCCTAACGTAAAAGCGGCATTGCGTCAAAGACGTATGCAAATGCTACAAAAAGGTATGATGGACGCAGTTCCGGATTCTGACTTTGTAGTAAGAAATCCTATACATGTAGCTTGTGCGTTAAAATACGACCAAGCAGAAATGGAATGTCCTGTATTAACAGCAAAAGGGTCTGAAATGATAGCGCGCAAAATTATAAAAATTGCAGAAGAAAATAACATACCTGTAATAGATAATGCTCCGGTTGCAAGAGCATTATACCGTATAGTAGACGTTAATCAGTACATTCCGCCTGAATTATATAAGGCTATTGCAGAAATTTTAATTTTTGTGTATAATATGAAAAAAAAGCAAAGATAAAATTATAAATTATTTTGCTGACCGGTTAGTATATGCAAATGCAAAGCAATTCAAGACTAAAAGAATACATAGATATAGTTCAAAAAGTTGCAAAAGTTGAGCAACGTCGTATTCCTACGCACATGGTAGAATACGAAGAATTGGTCAGCATTGGCATTATTGCAGTTCAATCCATGATAAAGGACAAAACGGATGAAGAACTGGAACGATATAATGCAGCATACATAGGTACTGCTGTTCGTTGGGCTATAAGAAATGAACTTAGAAATCGTTATAAATGGTATTCGTTAAAACACAAAAAAGAAGAAGGTGAAGAAGGAGCAAACAGCGAAACAGATGAAGACGGATTAGAAGTAACACCTTCAAAAGTTAGAGAAGCCGTTTACGAAACTATTTTGTCCATTGATAGTATTGCTTCTGCTAATTCCGATAGTGATTCACCTTTTGATTTTGTAAAAGATACAAAAGCAATGCCTGATGAAGCAGCGGAAATTACAGAAATGGGTCGAATGATTAAAGAAGCCATTGCAACATTGCCTCAAAAAGACAGAACTATTGTTGAATATCGTTTTTACAGAAATATGCAGGTTAAAGAAATAGCAAGACAAGTCGGCTTATCATCATCTCGTATTACTCGTATCGTGCAAGCGGCATTAAATACCGTAAGAGAATATCTTGAAGCACACGACCAACACGATTTTTAATTTATATTTATAAAATATCACCCGTGAAAAATTTTTTATCATTGATTACAATTGCACCGTCATTTGTAATTTCTTTGGCAATGCCAACAATTTTTTCATCTAAATTGTTTATTGTAATTTCTTTACCTAAAAAATCAATAAATTGTTCATATTTGGGTTTTATAAACATAAAACCTTCCTTTAAAAATAAATCATAACCGTCAAAAAATTTATTTATAAATCTTTCGAAAAATTCAATTTTATCAACTGTTTTATTTAATTCAATATTTAACGATGTAACAAGTTTATCAATTTGCAAAAAATCTTTTGCATCAGCATTTAAATTAATCCCAACACCAATAATAATACCTTTTAATTCACCATTTTTAAAAACAGTTTCTGCTAATATCCCTGAAATTTTTTTACCGTCAATAAGAATATCATTCGGCCACTTAATCTTAGGATTTACACCTGATTCCATAAAAGTTTGAGCCAAAATTAAACTTGTATATTGAGTTAAATTAGAATACACAGGCATTAAAACAGATGAAGGTTTCAGAACAATTGACAAATATAAATTATCTTTACCTAAATTTACCCATTTGCGAGCAAAACGCCCTCTACCTGATGTCTGAACAAAAGTATACACAACTGTTCTGTCTTCGAGATTTAAAATATTATCCTTACAGTAACTGTTTGTTGAATTTATTTCTTCTAAATATTTTAGCTTCATAAAATAAATCTACAATAAAAATAAAGTATTTGCTAAAATTTTTTCAGCGATATATAATAAGAAAAAATAGTATAAAAGGTATGAAATGAGCGAAGGACACTGGATAGCAAACATAGGTAACGTTGCATTTAACGTTGACACATTAATTACAATGTGGATAACAATGGGCTTATTGATAATAGTTTCTTATATTACAACAAGAAAATTATCAATAGTTCCAACAAAATTACAAGTAGTATTTGAATCAATAATATCATACTTTTCCGGAATTGTAGCTTCAAATATGGGAGAAAAAGAAGGTAAAAAACATTTACCGCTGTTACTTACGTTATTTATGTTCATATTAACAGCAAATCTCTTAGGTCAGTTACCTTGGAGATTAATCCATTTGCATTCAGGAGAATTAGCATCTCCAAATAATGATATAAACATGACAGCAGCAATGGCTATTGTGGTTTCAATATATTACATCTTCTTTGGTATAAAGAAGAAAGGATTTCACTTTTTTATTGAAAATTTCAGAATAGATGGAATAATGATAGCCTTAGTTGATTTACTGGAGCTGTTTGTAAGACCTTTTTCACTTGCACTACGGCTTTTTGCCAATATAATGGCAGGTGAAATACTTGTATTTACATTTGCAAGTATGTGTGCATATTTTGCACCATTACCATTCATGTTTTTTGAAGTGTTTGTTGCATTAATTCAAGCACTTGTATTTACGTTGTTATCAACAACATACATTGCCCTTGCGGTAAGTGAAGAAGAATAAAAAAGTAAGAAAATAAAGGAGAAAAATTATGGCAGTAGAACAAATCGCAACTCAAGTTGCAGCATTCAGTAAATTAGGTGCAGGTATCGCAATTGGCTTTGGTGCTATTGGTGGCGGTATCGGTATCGGCTTAGCAACAAAAGGTATGTTAGAATCAATGGCAAGACAACCTGAAATCGCAGGTAAAGCATTCATTAACTTTATTATCGGTTTAGGTTTGGCAGAAGCAACAGCAATTTATGCGTTATTCATCGCTTTACAATTAATCAAATAATAATATAGGAAGAATTTATAATTATGGAATTTAACGGAACATTTATAGTTGCATTTGTTAGTTTTGTTATTTTTACGTTTGTGATGAATTTGATTTTATACAAACCTATTAATGACATAGTTTTAAAACGAAAAAAATTAGTTGATGCAAATTATGAAGAAGCCGAAAAAAATACCGTAAAAAAAGAAGAAATTTTGCACGAAAGAGATGAAAAACTGTTAAAAGCAACAGATGAGGCAAAAAAAATAGTGGCTAACAGAACTCTTGAAGTAAATAATCAAAAAGATGAAATTACTTCAAAAGCAGGAAAAGAAGCACAAAAGAATATAGATGCATACAATTTGTACTATAAAAATGCCACTTCTGAAGCAAAGGAATTTTTAAAAACAGAAGTCATTAGTTTGGCACAAGCAATTTCAAATAAATTTTTGGGCGAAGGCGAACAAATTAACGCAGATGAAAACAAAGACTTGCTAGACAGCATAACACAAGGATAATATAATGGAAATTTGGAACTTAATTGTAAAAACTAACACATTTAATTTTATAATCTTTGTTGCATTATTTGCAATTATTATCAAGTATGCAAAAGTTGGCAATATGATTACATCAATGCAGGCAAAAGTAAAACAATTTATTGATGATTCCGTAAATGCAAAAGAAAAATCAAAAAAAGAATTACAAATTGCTGAGCAAAAAGTCCAAAATGTAACTTCTGAAATAAAAGAAATTCACGATAACGCAGATTTAAATGCAATGCGTTTAGAAAGAAAAATACTTGCAGATGCTAATATTCAATCTGAAAGTATTTTACAAAATGCAGATAAAATAAATGAAGCAAACGGCAAAAAAATTATTTCCGAGTTATCACAAGAAGCAGCACTTGTTTCAGTGGAACTTGCAAAAAGACACATAATAAGTGTCTTGAAGAAAAAGCCTCAATATCACGCAAAATTTGTTTCTGATAGTATTAATGAACTTGATAGGTTTAATTTCTAATGAATAAAGAAAAAAATACATTAATAGCAAAAAGATATGCCGAATCTTTACTTCAATTTGGTAAAGAGGACAAAATATCTTATGAAACAATATCAAAAGATTTAAACAATGTTAAAGCAATTCTTACTTCATCAAAAGAATTATTTAACACATTAACAAATCCGCTGATATCAAATACAGACAAAGGATACATTGTAGAAAAAGTTTTTTCGCAAGATGTAAATGTTTTAACTAAAAATTTTTTAAAACTTCTTGTAGAAAAGGATAGATTTGATTTAATTGATGATGTGATAAAAATATACGGTTTATTATTGGATGAAATAAATGGTATAGCAAGAATTGAAGTTATTTCCGCAATCGAATTAAATGACATGGAACAAGGTGATATTCAAGCGAAGTTAGCATCAAAATTAAAAAAACAAATAGTAATAAAATACAATATAGATGAGTCAATAATAGCCGGACTTGTCGTAAAAATGGGCGATGACATTATAGATATGTCTGTTGCAAGAAAATTAGAAGAATACAAAATGGCATTAACAAAGTAAAGAGGATAAATATATGGTAGCAATTAAACCGGATGAAATTAGTTCTATAATTCGTGAAAAAATTGAGAACTATGAAGCAAAAACAGAAGTTTCAAACGTAGGTTCCGTACTTGAAGTCGGTGACGGAATTGCACGTGTTTATGGCTTAAGAAGCGTTATGTCAGGCGAATTGGTAGAATTTGAAGATAATAACGGCACATTAGGTATTACAATGAACCTTGAAGAAGATAACGTTGGGGTTGTAATCTTAGGAGATTATACTCATATTAAAGAAGGTATGACCGTAAAAACAACTAATCGTATCGCATCTGTTCCTGTTGGTGACGGTCTGATAGGAAGAATTATTAACCCAACTGGTAAAGCAATTGACGGAAAAGGCGATATCTCGTTTGAAAAAACAATGCCTATTGAAAAAGTAGCACCCGGTATTGTCGCAAGAAAATCAGTACACGAACCATTACAAACAGGTTTGACTGCAATTGATGCTTTAACACCAATCGGACGTGGACAACGTGAACTTATTATCGGTGACAGACAAACAGGTAAAACAGCAATTGCTATTGACACTATAATTAACCAAAAAGGTCAAGATGTAATTTGTATTTATGTTGCTATCGGTCAAAAAGCATCAACCGTAGCACAATTAGCAAAAACACTGGAAAATCACGGTGCAATGGAATACTCAATTATTGTTTCAGCAACAGCAAATGATGCTGCACCATTGCAATATATTGCACCATTTGCAGGATGTGCAATTGCAGAAGGTTTCTTAGAACAAGGTAAACACGTTCTAATCATATATGATGATTTGACAAAACACGC
The DNA here is from genome assembly GCA_002369055.1 of Cyanobacteria bacterium UBA3803. Classification (GTDB taxonomy): domain Bacteria; phylum Cyanobacteriota; class Vampirovibrionia; order Gastranaerophilales; family Gastranaerophilaceae; genus UBA6984. The sequence continues at coordinate 2,539 of DFEL01000001.1, read as the reverse complement.
TCAAGCATATCGTGCAATGAGTTTGTTACTTAAAAGACCACCCGGACGTGAAGCTTATCCCGGTGACGTATTCTACTTACATTCAAGATTACTTGAACGTGCAGTAAAATTAAGTGATTCTCTGGGTGCAGGTTCAATAACCGCATTACCTATCATTGAAACTCAAGCAGGTGACGTTTCAGCATATATTCCGACAAACGTAATCTCAATTACTGACGGTCAAATATTCTTGGAATCAGGTCTGTTTAACTCGGGTATAAGACCTGCAATTAATGCCGGTATTTCTGTATCACGTGTAGGTGGTGCTGCTCAAACTAAGGCTATTAAACAAGTTGCAGGAAAATTAAGACTTGACTTGGCACAATTTAGAGAACTGGAAGCATTTGCTCAGTTTGCCTCAGACCTTGATGCTGCAACTAAAAAGCAATTATTAAGAGGTGAAAAACTTACAGAAGTTCTTAAACAACCTCAATACATGCCTTTAAGTGTTGCAAAACAAGTATCAATTTTGTTTGCAGCAAACGAAGGTTACTTGGATGAAATTGATAATAAATCTATCATAAAATTCAAAAAAGAATGGTTTGATTATTTTGAAGCAAATCTTGCAGAATTAAATGACAGATTAAATTCAGGTGCAAAACTTGAAGATGACGATAAAGAGGCTTTGAAACAAAATCTTGAAACATTCTTAAAAACTTTCACTAACAAGTAAGGTAAATTATGGCTAACTTAAAAGATATAAAAACCAGAATACAAAGCATACAAAACACACGTAAAATTACACGTGCTATGAAAATGGTTGCAGCCGCAAAGGTAAAAAAAGCCGAATCAACAGTTAAGGCAGCAAGACCATTTGCTACTGAACTCACAACTGTTTTTAAACGAATGCTTAAAACTGTAAACGGACAGTTTTCGCTTGAAAATTTACGTGTAAAGTCAGCAATTGATAATTATCCTGCTTTACTTGAAAAACGTGAAATTAACAATGTAGGCTTGCTTGTAATGACATCAAATAAAGGTCTTGCAGGTGCTTACAATGCAAACGTAATACGTAAGACCGTAGCAAGAATAAAAGAATATAACTCTGAAGGTAAAAGAGTTGTACTTTTTGTTGTTGGTCAAAAAGGTGTTTCCGGTTTAAAAAATAAAATTGATAATTTAAACTGTGAAATGGCTAATTCTTATATTTCTGTTGCTAATGACGTAACAGGAATGGGTGCCAGAATCATAGCTGAAGACATAGCAGAATATTTTGTTGAAGGTAAAATTGATAAAATAGAAATTATAACAACACGTTTTAAAAACATGATGTCATATTCAGTTCAAGACTGGGAAATTTTACCATTGGCAGAAGACATTGAACACGCTGAAGATGTTAAGGCAATAGATGCGTTAATGCTATTTGAACCGAATATTCATGGCATTTTGCAATCAATTGTACCTATGTATATTTCAAATATAATTTATCAAGCACTACTTGAAGCACAAGCCAGCGAACTTGCATCAAGAATGACTGCAATGTCTGCCGCTTCTAACAATGCTGATGAGATGATTAGATTGTTATCTATTGAATATAACAAAGCAAGACAATGGGCAATTACGCAAGAACTTGTAGAAATTGTATCAGGTGCTAATGCTTTAAAATAAAATTATTTTATATTTATAATCAATAAAAAGGCTTTGAGTTTATTCAAAGCCTTTTTATTTGTATTTATATTAATAACTATTTTGCTTGTGCTTGAGCCAAAATCTTAGGTGCATTTTCGTTAATGTAATTAACCAAATCATCTAATTTAGCTAAATATTGTTCACGTAATTTTGCTTCTTTTGGTGCTTTAGTCAAGTTTAAGCCGGAAACAAACTCTGATTTTGTTTGAACAATATTAATAATTTGTGGTAATGTTTCAGCTGAAATTAAAGATTTTAGTTCATCTAATTGACCTGCATTCTTCATTTCAAGCCTCATTGCTCTATCGTTTTGTCCAATGTGATTAAGCATTGTCAATGTATTGTCAACACCACAAGTTTCTTGTGATTTTTCAAGGAATGAATAGAATCCGTCATCTGTTGATAAATCGTGTTCTCCACCTTGTTCATCCCACTCTTTAGGTGTTTTAATTTTACCAAAATCTTTTGCAACTTCGTGCATGTGACCGTTACTTGCTTCCGACATCATCGTTACAGCAGTATCAAATTTTGCCAACTCGTAACAACCTTTTACCATATAACTTTCATATACTTGTGCCATTTGCTTTTTAGCAGGGTCATCCGATTTTGTTAATCTCACAAATTCTTTTAACAATTCTTGCGGATTATTCAATATATGGTATTTATCAAAGCCTTCAGCAAATTTCTTATAACTTGCATCTGTATTCTTACCTTTTATAGCATCCGATAAATAATCATTTAAGGCTTTTGTAACAACTTGTCTGTGTTGAGGCTCAACATTTGCTTCGATAAATGTCTTTTTACCTTCTGCGATATCAGTCAATTGATTTTTCATAGCTGTTGCTATTTGTTCATCAGTCAAACCTTGCTT
>DFEL01000176.1 GCA_002369055.1 Cyanobacteria bacterium UBA3803 | reverse complement strand
TTAATTGAATCGGAACTAAACATTCAACTCCGTCTTTACCTACTATTGCAGGCATACTTAATGAAATTCCGTTGATACCAAAATCACCTTTCATCATAGATGAAATCGGCAATATTGATTTTTCGTCCCTTACAATGGCTTCACATATCCTTTTTACAGCCATTGCAACACCGTAATATGTTGCTTTTTTCTTTTCTATAATTTCATAGGCACTGTTTTTTACGTTTTCTGCTATGCGTTTCATATTACCCTCGTGGTCACAATATCCTCTCATTTCGCAGAATTTATGTAACGGGATACCTGAAACATTTGCACTCGACCAAGCTGCAATTTCAGAGTCGCCGTGTTCACCTATAATAAATGCGTGTACACTTCTTGAATCTACATTCAAATGATTTCCGAGCTCATATTTTAACCTTGCGGTATCTAAAACTGTTCCTGAACCAATGACCTTATTTTCAGGAAGTCCTGAAAGTTTTAGTGCAACTGTTGTTAAAATATCAACAGGATTTGCAACAATTAAAAGAACACCATTAAAATTTCTTTTTTTGATTTCAGGAATTATTGATTTGAATATAGAAATATTTTTCTTAACCAAATCAAGTCTTGTTTCGCCCGGTTTTTGATTTGCTCCTGCCGTTATGATTACCAGACTTGCATCTTTAATATCGTCATAATCCCCTGCATAAATTTTTATAGGTTTTGCAAACGGCACTCCATGACTTATATCTAACGCTTCACCTTCTGCCTTTGATTTATCGGCATCTATAAGTACCATTTCAGAAAATAAACCTGATTGCATTATTGCAAATGAACAAGCGGCACCGACAAATCCGCAGCCAATCATAACTACTTTTCTGACATTCGTGCAATTTAAACAATTTTTTTCCATAAGCATTACCTCTTGATTTGTTCTTTTCTATATATTTATTTTAAGATGTATTTTATTAAATTTCTGTTGTTTTTACAACAAATAATAAATTTAAATAAAAAGGGCGACACCGCCCTTTACAGAAATTATTTTGTCAATATTTCTTTTAAATCCTCTTCAGGCGTTGTTGTTGGTGCGATTTTAAATTTATCAACCAAGACATTTAAAACATTTGGTGAAACAAATGCAGGTAAACTTGGTCCTAGTTTGATATTTTGAATACCTAAATAAAGCAGAGTTAAAAGAACGCAGACTGCTTTTTGTTCATACCACGAAAGAACTATTGATAAAGGCAGGTCATTTACACCGCAATTAAATACTTTAGCAAGTTCAACCGCAATTTTTATACCTGAATAAGCATCGTTGCATTGACCTAAATCCAACAATCTTGGAATACCATTTATATCGCCTAATTCTAAATCATTAAATCTGTATTTCCCGCAAGCACAAGTTAAAACGAGCGTATTTTTTGGCGTTTGTTTTACAAATTCCGTATAATAATTTCTTCCTGGTTTCGCTCCGTCACATCCGCCGACTAAAAAGATATGTTTTAAAGCTCCTGATTTAACAGCTTCAACGACCTTATCGGCAACAGACAAAACTGTATGATGTCCAAAACCGACAGTTAAACTTTCACCACCGTTAATACCGGGCATTTTCTGTACTTCTTTATAACCGCCAAGTTCTAATGCTTTATTTATAACAGGGGTGAAGTCTTTATAGCCTTTATTATCAGCTTTAATATAAGTACATTGAGGATAATGTACGGCAGCTGTTGTAAATACTCTGTCTTTATAACTGTCTTTTACAGGCATTATGCAGTTTGTTGTAAATAAAATTGGAGCCGGAATATTATCAAACTCTTTCTGCTGATTTTGCCAAGCTGTTCCAAAATTGCCTTTTAAATGCTCATACTTTTTCAATTCCGGATACGCAAGAGCAGGAAGCATTTCGCCATGAGTATAAATATTAATTCCTTTATCTTTTGTTTGTTCTAATAACATTTTCAAATCGTGCAAGTCGTGTCCCGTTATAACAATAAAAGGTTTTGCTTCAATGTTTTTTGTAACTTTTGTCGGCTCAGGATTACCGTAAGTTTCGGTATTAGCTCTATCAAGCATTTCCATACATTTAAAATTAACTTCTCCGGTTTTTAAAACAAGAGCAATAAGTTCATCTGTTGATAAATCTTTTTCCAAAGCAGATAAACCTTCATAAAAGAAATTATTTACTGTTTCGTCTTTATATCCAAGTACCCAAGCGTGATGAGCATAAGCAGCCATACCTTTAAGCCCGAATAAAATTAAAGATTTTAAACTTCTTACATCTTCATTTCCTTGCCAAATTTTATTCATATCATATTCAGGGTTCTTTATCATAGTTTTTAATGACTCATTATCAAAATTAGCATTTGTGATTGTTGTAAAGAGTCCTTCTATAATTTTTAAAGTTGTTTCATCATTTGGCTTAGTTTTAGATAGTTCAATTAAAGAACTGATAACTTCATCTTGCAAGTTTGCGGTATCTTCTTTTTTGCCACATACACCGCAAACAGTGCAGCCGTCCAGTAAGGTACCATCAGCTCCTTTATATTTACCTCTTTGCTCACATTGAAAACAAAACATTGACATAATAATTCCTCCTTTTTTTACATTTTAAGAGGTTTAACATTTTTTTTATTTCCCCTCTTGTTTACATGTCAAATTTATATTAAATTAGAATAAAAGTATGTTGGAAAAACAACGGATTATAATTATGATTAATGAATTAGAAAAAATAAAAGACAGCGTTCTATTACAAGATATAAAAGTAGAGGAATTATCCTCTATGCTTGGGTGTTTAAGAGGAGTAATAAAGCATTATAAAAAAGGAGAAGAAGTATTATCCCAAGGTGCTGAAATTAAAAAATTCGGTCTTTTAACAGAAGGAAAATTACAAGTTGTTCAATATGACTATTTAGGGAATAAGTCCATTTTATCAATAATTGAACCTAAACAAATATTTGCAGAAGCTTATGCTTATGTTAATAAAATTCCTTCAATGAACGTGGAAGCGCTTGTTGATAGTACAGTTTTATTTTTAGATTCCGATAAATTATCAAGTCCATGTCAAAATTGCTGCAGTTTTCATAAACAGCTTGTAAAAAATTTGCTTTTTATAATTTCAAACAAAAATGTCAATTTAACGGAAAAAATTGAATGCATGGCAAAAAGAACTACAAAAGAAAAATTGCTTACATTTTTGAGTTTAGAATCAATAAAACAAAATTCAAAAGAAATTTATATTCAATACGACAGACAAGGTTTAGCTGACTATTTAGGGGTTGAAAGAAGTGCTATGAGTGCAGAATTAAGCAAACTTAAAAATGAAGGAATAATTGAATATAATAAGAATTGGTTTAAGTTATTATAAAAATTGAGGTAAAAAATAATGAAAAAATGTAAAATAACAGTTTTGAAACGAAATTTTGATGAAGAACTTGCGAAAGAGTATGGTGTTGACGGTCTGACTGCTTGCCCGATGCTTAAAGAAGGTCAAGTTTTCTATGCCGACTGGGAATGTCCTGAAGGTTTTTGCAATGAAGCTTGGAAAGCAATTTATCAATATGTTTTCACTCTTGCCCACGGAGGAGCGACAAAAGAACTTTTTTATTACGGTGACTGGATAAGAAAACCGGGTGTTGCTATTTGTTCTTGTAACGACGGACTTCGTCCTGTAATATTCAAAATTGAAGCAGAGGAGTAGATATGAACGCAAAAGAATTATGTACCTGTAAAAATACAAAATGCAAATTACACCCATTAAATCATGACTTGGGCTGTACCCCTTGTATTGAAAAAAATTTAAGAATGGACGAAATGCCAAATTGCTTTTTTGATAAAATTGACCCCGAGCATAAACGTAAAGGAACAAAAACAAAAGATTACGCAGAATTTTTATTGAAGGGTGAAGCGTAAAAATGAAATGGTTAATGTTACTGCTTGCAGGCATTTTTGAAATCATTTGGGCTATTGCAATGAAATATTCAAACGGTTTTAGTGTTGTAATTCCATCAGTAATTACTGCTGTTACATATATTTTAAGTGCCGTATTTTTAGCATTAGCTTTAAAATATCTTCCTCTCGGAATGGCTTATGTTCTTTGGGTTGCTTTTGGAATAATCGGAACGTCAATTCTTGGGGTGTTGTTATTTAGCGAAAAACTAACTGTTTTGCAAATAATATCTGTAATTCTGATTATTATTGGCATTATCGGGTTAAAACTTTTTGCAAAACAATAAATGAATAGAACAAATAAAATGAATAGTAAAAATAATTATAATAATAACAAAATTGCTTTAGTACTTGAAGGCGGTGCTATGAGAGGTCTATATACCGCTGGTGTTTTAGATGTATTTATGGAAAATGATATTAAGGTCGATACCATATTTGGCGTTTCAGCCGGTGCTTTGTTTGGAATAAATTACAAATCAAAACAAATAGGAAGAGCTTTAAGATATAACATAAAATACGCACATGATAAAAGATATATGGGTATGTATTCTCTTATTACTACGGGTGATGTGATGAACAAAGATTTTTGCTTTAACAAACTTGTTTATGAATTAGACCCGTTGGATTTTGAAACTTACGATAGTTCGGATGTAAAATTTTATGCGGTTGTTACCAATGTTGAAACGGGAAAAGCCGAATACATAGAAATTAGTGATGCTAAAAGAGATATGGAATATTTAAGAGCTTCAGGTTCTATGCCGTTTGTGTCAAAATTAGTAGAAATTAATGGAAATAAATATTTAGACGGTGCCGTTGCAGACCCGATTCCTTTAAAGAAAGCACTTGAAATGGGTTACGAAAAGATTATCGTTGTTCAAACAAGACCTGCTGATTATATAAAATCAAAATCTTGGCTTCCGTTTAGTTTAGTTTATAAAAAGTATCCGGAATTTGTCAAAACTGCTAAAAATGCTTATATAAATTATAATGAAATCTTAGATTTTATAAGAAAATACGAAAATGAATGTAAAATAATAGTTTTAAGACCTAGTGAAAAAATAAAAATGCAAAGGGTTGAAAAGAATTTAAATAAATTACAAGCAATTTATGACGTAGGTGTGAAAGATTGTAATAATAATCTTTCAAAAATAAAAGAGTATATCTATAAATAACTTTATGGTTAATAGTTTTTGATATTGAAAACTATTAAGTTTGTTTTATAAAAATTTTCGGTTTAAATTCAACTGGCAGTGACTATTATTATACTCAAACGACAGATACTTTGTTGTATATTGATTTACAATTTTTTTTATTGCACTATAAAATAAAGGAGATTTGTTATGAATATTTTATTATCAAATGATGATGGTATCCATGCTAATGGTATAAGAGCTTTATCTGAAAAATTATCTACTGATTACGATGTATATATTATTGCACCAAATCAAGAGCGTTCAGCAGCAGGACATTCAATTACTTTAAATTCTCCGCTTAGAGTTGAAGAAGTTGAGGCAAAATATGGTGCAAGGCGTGCTTGGGCAGTTTCAGGTACTCCTGGTGATTGTGTTAAAATTGGTGTTAGTGCTATTTTATCTGACAATGAAAAACCTGATTTAATTGTTTCAGGTATTAATCATGGTCCTAATTTGGGACACGATATCATTTATTCAGGTACTGTTAGTTGTGCTATCGAAGGTGCAATGATGAATATTCCAAGTATTGCCGTTTCACTTAATTTATTTAAACCTTCTTTGGATGATTTAAAATTCTCGGCTGAATTTGTTAGCAGTCTTATTCCAAAACTGGATAAATTTAAATTCCCTGAAAAATCTATTTTGAATATAAATATACCAGGTATTGCAAAAGATGACATTTCCGGTGTTGCTGTTACAGAAATGGGTGGAAGAATGTTTACGGATAACTACGAAAAACGTATTGACCCCAGAGGCAAAGTATATTATTGGATGGCAGGAAAATTATCTACGGATAAAGATAACGAAAATACAGATATTACAGCAATCAGACAAAATAAAATTTCAATTTCGCCATTAACTTTTAATTTGACAAGAAAAGATACTACAAATGACTTAAATACCATATTGTGTCATGATGATATTTGTAATTGGTTTTAAATAAAAAATGTCGACTGAATTTCAGTCGACATTTTATTTATATTGTTTTTTTATTCTTCATATTTTTTTAAGATAATCGAAGCATCATGACCACCAAAACCAAATGAGTTTGACATTGTATATTTTAAATCAGCTTTAATAGCATTATTTGCAACGTAATTTAACTTTGGTAATTCAGGGTCAAGATTTTCAAGATTTATTGTTGGTGGAACAATTCCGTCTTGCATTGCTTTTATGCATACGATAGCTTCAACAGCACCGGCAGCACCAAGTAAATGACCGTGCATACTTTTTGTTGAACTTACTTTTAAATGAGAATTTTTATCTGTTTCGCCAAATACTTTTGATATTGCAATTGCTTCACCTACATCTCCGACATGCGTGCTTGTTCCGTGAGTGTTTATGTAATCTATATCTTCTGCATTTATTCCTGCATCTTTTAAGGCAAATTCCATAGCTTTTGCGGCAGACACTCCTGTTGGATCAGGGGCTACAATATCGTAAGCATCACAAGTTTGACCATAGCCGACTATTTCTGCAATAATCTTTGCTCCACGTTTTTTTGCGTGTTCCAATTCTTCTAAAACAAGAACTCCTGCACCTTCACTCATAATAAAACCATCTCTGTCAACATCATAAGGTCTTGATGCTTTTGTTGGCTCATCATTGCGTTTTGAGAGAGTTCTTGCTGCTGAAAATGCACCAACACCCATATTACATACAGTCGCTTCGGTTCCTCCAGTAACTACAACATCGGCATCACCGTATTGGATAGTTCTCATTGCATCGCCTATTGATTGAGTTGAAGTTGCACATGCAGAAACAATTGCTTTGTTTACACCTTTAAATCCGTATTTGATTGCAACTTTACCTGCTGCCATGTTTACAATCATTGCAGGAACGGTAAATGGCGAACATTTTGTATATCCTCTGTTTAACATTGTAAGGTGATTTTCTTCAATAGTATGATATCCGCCTGCTGCTGATGATACCAAGCAACCAACACGGTATTCATCTTCATTTTCCATGTTTAATTCGGATTGTTTTACGGCTTCATCACTTGCAACAAGTGCATATTTTATAAAATTATCCAAACGTTTTGCTTCTTTTACATCCATATATTGTGTTTCATCATATTCAGGAACAACTCCGTAGATGTGAGTTGTTTGTTTTTCAGCGTCTATTCTTGGCGGCTCTACATAAGTAATTCCGCTAACACCATTTTTTACGGCATTCCAAAATTTATCAACACCTATTCCATAAGATGTTATTGCTCCAATACCTGTTACTACTACTCGTCTTTTTTCCATATTAATACCTCTTTCAATTAATAAAGAGGATGTCGACAATTAAGCGATATCCTCTTTATTTGTTATTGTAAAAATTTAATATCACTCAATTAAGAATGAGCTTCAATGTAGTTTACTGCATCTTGAACTGTTTGAATTTTTTCTGCTTCTTCATCAGGAATTTCGCAACCGAATTCTTCTTCAAAAGCCATAACTAATTCAACTGTGTCTAAAGAGTCAGCACCTAAATCGCCTGTAAAGCTAGCTTCAGGAGTTACTAAGCTTTCATCAACGCTTAATTGGTCTACTACTACTTTTTTTACTTTGTCTAATGTACTCATTGTTTTTTCCTCTTTTTTGTAACTATCTGTTTTGTAATTATATTTTATCAAATAAACTTTTTTTTGCAAATTATTTTATTTTTTGTAAATAATCTTTATATTGTAAGTCCACCATCAACTTGTAACACTTGCCCCGTAACGTATGTTGTGCCTGTTGCTAAAAATTTAACTGCGTCTGCAATATCATCAGCAGTACCTAATCTTTTTAAAGGTATGTGTTCCGTAATTTTTTCGCTGTCTAAATCTTTTGTCATGTCTGTTTGTATGAATCCGGGAGCAACTGCATTTACTCTAATATTACGAGATGCAAGTTCTTTTGCTAATGATTTAGTAAATCCTATCAAACCTGCTTTTGCTGCTGCATAATTTGCTTGTCCTGCATTACCATAAATACCTACAATACTTGCCATATTAACAATTGAGCCTGAACGTTGCTTCATCATAACTTTGATAACGGGTTGAGTTACGTTGTATGCACCTGTTAAATTTGTGTTAATTACTGCATCCCAATTTTCTTTAGTCATTCTTAAGAAAAGACCGTCACGTGTTATTCCTGCATTGTTTACAAGAACATCTATTCTTCCGTATTTTTCTACAATTTTGTTAATTGCTTCTGTTGTTGCTGTGTTATCGGATATATCAAATTTGTATGCTTCTGCTTCAACACCAAGTTGTTTTAATTCTGTAACAGTTTTGTTTGCGGCTTCTTCGTTACCTGCGTAATTTATAACCACATCGTAACCTTCTTTTGCCATTGCTAATGCACATGCCTTACCTATTCCTCTTGAACCGCCTGTTACTAATGCTAATTTTTCGCTCATTTTAAACCTCACTTAAGATTTTTACTGTATTTTCCAATGATGTTTTATCATATACGTTTAATGTTGTAATTTCAGAATTTATTTTTCTGTTTAAACCTGACAGAACTGTTCCGTTACCCAGTTCAACGAAAGTATCAACACCATTTTCTATCATTTTTTCAATTGATTGAGTCCAATGTACAGATGAATAAATCTGTTTTGACATTTTTTCTTTAAAATCGGATGTTGTAAATTCAGCATCAACATTTGTTACAACAGGTATTTTTGCCTCATTTACATCAATATTTTTTACAAATTCACCAAACTGTTCACCTGCATTTTTCATAAATTCGGAGTGAAATGCACCTGATACAGCAAGCGGTACAACTCTTTTTACTCCTTTTTCAAGTAATAAATCACAAGTCTGTTTAACCGCATTTTCGTCACCTGTTATAACAATTTGCTTTGGAGAGTTATAATTTGCTATTGCAACATATCCATTTACTTGCTCCATGCAGGCTTTTATTGTTTCTTCATCGGAATTTAATACTGCAGCCATAGAACCACCTTTTGTTTCGCTCATTAACTCGGCTCTTTTTTGTATTAATTTAAAAGCATTTTCAAGCGAAATAGCACCTGCTGTATAATATGCCGCATATTCACCTAAACTGTGACCGGCTACATAAGCCGGAGTAATATTTAACTTTGTCTTTAGAGCTTCTAATGCTGCTATTGATGTTGTTAAAATAGCTGGCTGTGTATTAATTGTTTGTTTTAAATCATCTTCCGGACCTTCAAAGCATAGTTTTGATATGCTTTTACCTAAAACTCTATCAGCAGTATCAAATACTAACTTTGCAGAGTCATAATTTTCATATAAATCATGACCCATTCCAACTGATTGAGAACCTTGTCCCGGAAATATAAATGCTATTTTTTTCATTATTCCCCTATTAATTCTTCAATTTTTTTATTCAAGCCTGTTTCAACCGCTTCTTTCGCTACACGAACAGCATTTTTTATCGCATAAGCCTTGCTTCTGCCGTGAGAAATTACGGTAATCCCTTTTACACCTAAAAGAAGCATGCCACCATATTCTTCATAGTTGATTTTAGGATAAACTTTTCTTAAAAACAATTTTGCCATTAAACCTACAACACCACCAAACAAAGATTGTCCAAATTGTTCTTTAATTAATTTGAATAACAGTGTTGCTGTACCTTCCGTAACCTTTAGTGCAACATTACCTACAAATCCGTCGCAAACTACAACGTCGCAAGAATCTAAAAGTAATTCTTTACCTTCAATATTACCAATAAAGTTAAATTTATCTTTGTTGGCTGCAAGAATTTTATGTGTTTCTTGTGCAAGAGTACTACCTTTTGTTTCTTCTTCTCCTATGTTTAGCACTCCAACTCTTGGTTCTTTTATGCCTAAAACGTGTTTAGAAAAAACAATTCCCATTATTGCAAATTGATATAACATTTCAGGTGTACAATCACTGTTTGCACCACCGTCAATAAGAACAACAGGTTTCTTTAAAGATGGCAATGTAACTGCTATTGCAGGTCTGTCTATGCCTTTTATACGTCCCATGCCAAATAAACTTGATGCCATAGCCGCACCTGTTGAACCTGCTGCAACTATCGCATCGGAGCTTCCGTCAGCAACAGCCTTAACTCCAAGTACAATTGAAGATTTTTTCTTCTTTCTTATTGCTTGTCCCGGATGTTCGCCCATTTCAATTACTTCGTCAGCGTTAGTTATTTTTATATCAAGCTTGGCTGTATCTATTTTTATTCGTTTTTTTGAACCTTTTTGACCGCAGTCCGATATAAACCCTTCAATTTTAATCTTGCTGAGTTCTCTTTCAATGTCCTCTTGTTTCCCAACCAGTTCAACAGGAACATTATATTCATAGGCAGCCCAAACTGCACCCGCAACTATTTCGTGCGGAGCATGATCACCACCCATTGCATCTATCGCTATTCTGGTCATCTAATCCCCTGATATCGAATTTTTATTCTTCTGTTTTTTCTTCAGATTCTGCTTTAACTTCTTCTGTTTTAGTTTCTTCAACTTTTGTTTCTTCAACAGGAGTTTCAACTTTTGCTTCTGCTTTTTTTGTTGCTTTTTTTGTTGAAGTTTTCTTTTCGGATTTTACTTCTTCTGCAACATAATCAGCAGATTTAATACTTACTGCTTTTCCTTTATAGTAACCGCATTCAGTACATACTGTGTGAGCTAAAACTGTTGCTCCGCAGTGTGTACATTTTGTTGTTGCCGGTTTAATTGCTTTCCAGTGTGAACGTCTTGTTGCTTGTTTTCTTGCACCTGTTCTTTTCTTTGGTACTGCCATTTTTCTATACCTTTCTACTTATCTAATTTAATATTCTTAAAAACTTCCATGCGTGGATCTTCTTCTACAAATTCCTCATCTGTTTGAAAAACATCCCTATTACAATTTATACCACAAACTTTTTTATTTGGTATATTTAATATTACAGATTGATACAATAAATCATAAATATCTATTTCATTGTTACCTTCTAAATCCGTAACAAATTGTCCGTCTTTTAGTTCTGTTTCCTGACCGTATTCTTCCATTAATGTACTTTTTGCATAAGTTTCATTAATTTCTTCGTTCAATTTATATTCAAATTCTTTCAAACACAAATCGCATTCCAATATCAAGTCAGCATGAATATTACCTGTAACCTCAATAAAATCTCCAAGTGATTTTAGTATCAGATGTGATTTAACCGGTTTTGAAGACGGGATATCTTCAATTATTTCCTCAAAATCAACTTCAAGTACTTTGTTTGTAGCATTTTCAATATCATCTATTGAAATTTTATTGGTATTGTTCATCTTGAAGTGCTAAACCTCTGATTTGATTTGATACTACGCATAGTCTTTTGATAGGACCGTTTGCTTGTTTATCTATTAAAACGGGATTTGGTGATTTCATCGCTTGTTTTAATTCATCATAAACAGCTTGAGGGTTATCAAAGTATAAAACAATAGGATTTGTTGTTTCTTTAATAAATACGTATAAGCCTGTTCTGATTTTTACTTGTTGTGAAAATTGTTGTGCCATTTTTTCTCCTTTTTTATTTTGTAAAGAGGTGATTAATATTATCACCTCTTTACATATTATTAAGCCATTGTTTTCATTGTGTTTGCAATAATTTCGTTAAAACTGTCTGCTTTTAATGATGCACCACCAACTAAAGCACCATCAATATCTGATTGACGCATTTGTTCTTCAATTGTACTTGGTTTTACCGAACCACCGTATAAAATTCTAATTGCATCAGCTGCTTTTTCACCGGCAATTTCTTTAACAACATTTCTAATCATTGCTATAACTCTGTTTGCTTCAACAGAATCGCAAGTTTTGCCTGTACCGATAGCCCAAATTGGTTCATAAGCAATAACTGATTTTTCAACATCTTCTGAAGAAATACCTTCTAGTGCTGCTTTGATTTGACTTGCAATGTGAGAATCTGTTACTCCTGCTTCTCTTTGTTCTAAGGTTTCGCCACAGCAAATAATAGGTATTAAACCGCCTGCAAGAATTGCTTTTGCCTTTTTATTAATCATTTCGTCTGTTTCTGAAAAATATTGTCTTCTTTCAGAGTGACCGATAATTACATAATCACAACCTGCATCTTTTGCCATTTCAACTGAAATTTCGCCTGTATAGGCTCCTGATTGTTCCCAGTGGCAATTTTGACATGCTACTGATATTTTCTTACCACCACAACCACAGTCGCATTTTACATCTTCTACTGCTGACAATGATGTAAATACCGGTGCTATTACAACTGTAGGTAATTCTACTGCTGTGTATTGATTTACGTAACCTTTTATTCCTTCAAAAAGTTCTTTTGCTTGTGCTTTTAAAAGGTTCATTTTCCAGTTACCTGCGATAATAGGTTTTCTTGACATTTCTAAATCTCCTTTTTGTGTCTTATACGTACTAATTTTAAAATAAACATATTACATTAGCAAGAAGCAATTACCAGCAAAGTATCTGTTTTTTTTGTTAATTTTAAAAACATTGTGTATACGAAGTTTATGATTTTATTTTGATGATATCTTTTGTGTCCGCCTGCTTTTTTATCTTTAAGCCAACCTATATGGTTTGTATATGGGTATCTTTGAATGTGTATAATTTTATTTATTTTTACAATTGGTTTTAGTAGTCTTTGCAAATTCATAGAATTATATGCGTAGAGGTGGCAGCTCCAATATGTAAAATTCTTGAAGGCTTCTGATTTATAGAGTGTTAAAAGTGCATCTTCCGAATTAGGTACTTCTATAATCAAATTTCCGTTTGGTTTTAAATGTTCTTTAAGACTTGTTATTACAGGTTCAGGATTTTCAATATGCTCTAAAACGTGAAACATTGTGATAGTATCAAATTTTTCGCTAAACTCGTTCAAGGAGTTTTTAACTTCAAGGTTATTGTTTTTGTAGTGTTCGTTTAAAGATTTGTCTAAATCGCATCCGTATACGCTTTTTGCATATTTTTTTGCTTGTATTAAGAAGCCTCCGTTTCCTGTGCCAAAATCAAGAATATTTTTATTTGTAATATACTTACGTAAATAATCAGTTCTTCTTTTATCATCGGTTAATGTACTTTTTAACCAATTTTTTATGTTATATGAAGCATGCATTTGTCCTTGTTCATAATATTTTTCATCTGCTTGGTGTGTATTTGATAAAAATTCAAGTCCGCAATTTAGGCATTTGAAAACATCAATATTTTTATTATCTCTCACTCCGTTTTTTATTAATTTTATATTTTTGCTATTGCACAATCTGCATTTTTCTTCCATAAATTTATTATATTTATTAAAAATGCTTTTTGCAAATTTATGTTAAAATTTTTATATGCTGAAAAAATATGATGTATTTATAAAAGAGTTTCAAAAGAAAATAGATAAATATTTTGAAGAAAATTCGGAATATATATATTGTCATGAGGGTTGCTCTGCTTGCTGTGAAATTGGTGAATATCCTTTTTCTTGGATAGAAATGGGATATTTAATGGAAGAATTCGCAAAGTTACCTGAAAATGTTAAATTAAAAATTAAAGAAAATATTTTGAAATTAAGAAAACAAAAAGAAAATTTTAAAGGAGAACGTTTTGAATATAAATGTCCGTTTTTGATTAACGGGTTATGCTCGGTATATACTCACAGAGGTCTGACTTGTAGAACGCACGGTCTTGCGTATCTAAAAAAAGACGGTACGGTAAATGTTCCTTATTGTGCTAATAAAGGGTTGAATTATTCAAAAGTTTTCAAAGACGGAGTGTTTTCAACAGAACCGATAAAGGAAAATTTAAACATAGACGAAATTTTAAAAAATTTTGACGGAGAAATGGGAGAAATAAGACCGCTCGTTGATTGGGTTATTATTTAATAGTTTTTAATAATAGGGCAATTATTAAATTTTATTTGTTTTATATCAGTATGATTTCAGTAGGTTATACATCAACATCGCAAGATGTAAATACAAATACACAAAATAAAGCAAGAAATTACAAAGACCCTAAAAGTGAATATACTGAGGGGTATAAAAAGATAACAAAAGGTCAAATAAAAGATATCTTAGCAACTCCGCAATTAATGCGTTCGGATTGCTACCTTGTGTCAACGTTAAAGGCTCTTGCCAAGAGTGGATTTGGTAAGCAAATGCTGAAACAAAGTATAAAAACATCTCCTGATGGTGACACTTTTGAAGTTAGATTTAACAAGTACGATAAAGACAATATTTATGCTGTTAAAAATGATGTCAGATATGAAGTTGTAACAGGCAGAACAAGATTAAATCCGACAGGAAGTGTAGAAACTGCCACATCAGGAGTTATCAAAGATAAATCTGATGCAAAACCTTGGTATTTAAGGACTTTTGGATATGACAGCTACTTGGAAGGTAATCTTGCAAGTGTTTATATGGAAACTTTAACGGGTAAAAAGCCTATAAGTATTGGTGATGACAGTATTTCGCCTCTTTCTTCTGCAAATAAAGAACAAACTATACAATTACTTGATAAAATTGGCAGTATGCCTATGAATCGTCATAGCTTTGTAGCAGGTTCAAAAATGATGAATTGTCATGACGGTATAGGTAAAATGCACTATTACGTTATCAAAAAAGTAGATAGC
>DFEL01000114.1 GCA_002369055.1 Cyanobacteria bacterium UBA3803 | reverse complement strand
AAAATGAAGAAGAAAAATTAATTGACACAAAAGAAGATAAAATAATTGTGGAATACAAAACCGATAGCTTTTTCAAAATAACTCAAAAAGTTTTATCTTATGGTCCAAACTGTACGGTACTTGAACCTGAAGGTGCAAGAATAATGATTATAAACACATTACTAAAAATGAAGGATATGTATATAAATGAATAACATAGCAAACGATAACACCTCTATTTCAGCGTATAGAGTATTTGAAACTCTAAAGTTTCTATTAAAAGAGCCTGCAAGTGTTAATGATATAATAAAACATCTTGCAAGTCTTGAAGCCGAAGAAAAAACTTTTTCAAAAGCAGTAATATACAAATATATAGCAACTTTAAAATTTGTTGGAATAGATATAGCAAAAAACAAGTGCAAATTTTACGTAAAAAATTTACCATTCAAAATTAAAATTTCTAATGAAAATTTAGAAGCCATATATCTTCTTGATTATCTTTTAAGCGTTACACCTGAGTCAAAACTGACGCAAAATCTAAGCGAATTCATATATCAAATAGAATTAAGACAACCTCTAAATGAAAATAGCAGCAAAATAAAAGATGAAATAAAAAATAAAATTAAAATGCAGTTACCGACAAAAGCACTTCTGGAAGAATTTAAAAAATATGAAAAACTTTGTGAAGATAAACTAAAAATAAATCTTACATACTTTAATGCAAGAAAAGAAGTTCAAAATACAATCTGCGAACCGATTGAATGCAATTTAGACAAACAAAATATCTATTTACTTTTGTATTCTGAACATCCTAACGAATATTTGGAAATAAATACAAAACAAATATTAAAACTTGAACAATTACCTTCAAAATGCTCATTAGGTAAACATTTAAGCTCAACAACAGTTTTCAAAATAAAACATAAACTAAACAAGCGATATACATTACGAGAAAATGAAATGGAACTAAATTCAGTATCTACCAATGAACGCATAATTTCAAATAAAATAGAACCAAAAGAGAAATTATTATTTAGAATCATGAGATACGCAGAGCAATGCGAAATTTTAACACCAAAAACAGATAGACAAAAAATGAAGCAATTAATTAATGAAACATTAAGCAACTATAATATTAATTAGCATATAGGTTGACAATAGACTTTTATTTTGATAAGGTAAAGAAGCAGCATATCATAAGGGCCTGTAGCTCAGCGGTAGAGCAGGGGACTCATAATCCCTTGGTCGTGGGTTCGAACCCCTCCGGGCCCAGAAAAAAGAGCAGATTTCAAAATCTGCTCTTTTTATTTTGCATACAAACTTTTTTAATCAAATACTTAAATAAAAATAACAAAGAGCGATTTATCATTAATCTTCAACTTCAATTTTTTTTGCAAGGTACAAAAACGGAGTATCTAAAGCAGCAATTAGAATTTTTAACAAATATGTAGTTATACACAACTGAATAACAATTTCTTTTGAAAAAACACCAACAAAGGCTATACAAGTGAATAAAAGAGTATCAATTAATTGACTTATCATTGTTGCAGCATTATTTCTTAGCCATAAAAACTTATCTGACGGCAAACATTTTTTGATAAACATATACAAGTGAACATCAAGCATATTTGATATAAAATATGCAAACATACTACCAAAACAAACTCTTGGAGTGATAGTAAACAGAGTCTTCATAGCATCATGAGCAAAATCAGAAGAATTTGAAATAAAATGTATATCAATCTGAGTTATCAAGGTAAAAACTAAAAGAGCAAAAAATCCGATAAAGATACTTTTTTGAGCATATTTTATTCCGTACTTTTCATTTAAAATATCCGTTGCTAAAAAAATCGAGCCATAAGAAACATTACCTAATGTAAGTGCCATACCAAAAATATCTACACATTTAAGAACTTCAACATTTGCAACAATTGTTGCCATAGCAATCCAACAAAACATTCCTGTTTTGCCAAAAAATTTGTAAGCAAAAATTATGCAACTAAAATTCACTATTAAAGTTATAAAAAATAATATCTCGTTCACTTGTTTTCCTTAATTATCGCTGCTATTTTTTCAAAATCTTCCAACGTATCAATGTCTAAAGCTTCAGACACATAAATTAAAGGTTTTTCACCAATAAAATCATATACTTTACGCATAACCTCAGTTTTAATAATATAAATCGAACCTGTTTCTTTATATAACGGATAATGCAAAGCTTCTTCCTGCCTTCTTGGTCTGTGTCTGTAATCAAAAAGACATTCAAACCTATTTGATTGAGGGTACTGTCGCCACATAGAATGAGTTGTTCCAATATTTTTTGCAGCAAAGACTGAATCACAATCATTATCTAAAAACAGTTTAAATGCTTCATCTAACATATTTGCATCTCTTGTCGGCGTTGTAGGCTGCAACAAAACAACAACATCCGGTTCATACCCTTCTTTATCTTTCAAATAATCACAAACCTGAATTAAAACAGGAATTGTCTTTGTTTCATCCTGTGCAAGTTCTTTTGGTCTATCTATAACTTCACAATTACAAACACTCTGTGCAATTTCTTTAATAGTTTTATCTTCTGTTGATAAAACAGTTCTTGTTACATATTTAGACTCTTGTCCTGCTTTAATTGAATAGTATATTAAAGGATAACCTGCCAAATCTTTTATATTCTTACCGGGTATACCTTTTGAGCCACCCCTTGCAGGAACTATTGCAAGAACTTCCATTTATATCTCCTTAAAATTTTTCATTATATCAATTAGTTTTCTGTGCATTTTTACATTATGAACTCTTAAATAATCAACTTTTCCTTCTATTGCTAATGTATTTAACGCAAGAGTATATATATCTTTTTCGTCATTTGATGAATCACTAAGTTCCAAAAAACTTTTTCTTGATATTCCTAACATTATTTCACAACCCAAAGACTTAAATTCATCAATTCGCTTAATTAACTCAAAATTTTGTTCTTTTGTTTTACCAAAACCTATACCTACATCCAATATAATATTTTCTTGTTTTATACCTTTATTTTTTGCTTGTTTTAATTTTTTATACAAATTTTTGTATATATCATCAACTACGCAGGTATAAGTCGGATTATCCTGCATATTTTCAGGCAAGCCTTGTGAATGCTGAATAACAACTTTTACGCAGGATTTTGAAATAACATCTGCCATTTTTTCATCATAATCAAAACCTGACACATCATTTATCATAAAAACACCGTAATCTAAAATCCTTTTAGCAACTTCAGCAGAACGGGTATCAACACTTATTGGAGTTTTTATATTCCTTTCGCAAATATATTTTAAAACGGGTTCTAATTTTTCTAACTGATTTTCAACACTAACCGCAGTTGAATAAGGTTTTGTACTTTCTGCACCTAACTCTACGACATCAGCACCTTCTTCAATTATTTCATTTAATCTGCTTATAGCATTGTTGAAATCGTAATACATTCCTCCGTCAGAGAAAGAATTTTTAGTCAAATTTAAAACGCCGACAATTTTTGGCTCTGACTTTGAAAGTTCTAATTGTTTATCAATTTCTTCGGATAATACAGACATCGAAAACTGCTGATATTTTAATTTCTCAACAATTTGTTTAATCTGGGCAACGCTCCCGCCCAAAATACAATCACTGAATTTAACATTAGCAGTTAAAACGCCTCTGTTTACCGCACAATCAGCACCAACAGAAAGAGCAGTTTGTTTTAAAATGTTAGTCTGTGGCAAAGATAAATTATAAATTTTTATATTTAGGTACCTGTATTTATTTGCTGCTTTTTCTAAATAAGATTGGTCAAAACCAATACTTTCAAGTTCACTACAAATATCTCTTGAATTAATTATCTTTAAACAAAAATCTTTCATAAAAGAGATTTTACCATAAAAAAACAGAGCAAACATCAACTATCTGCTCTGTTATATTTTAATTCTCTGTTTTCTCAATTATTTTGTAATATTAGAAACTGTTGTTGCTGCACCTGCTAAGTTTGTACAAAATGCTGTAAAGCCACCAAAAATATCAGCAAGTTTTTTACCAACTTTTGAATTAGCAGCATCAGCAATAGGTTTTAATGCTTTATTTTCTTCAGCAACTTTATTTAAATTTGAAGTAACTGCATCAGAATATGG
>DFEL01000116.1 GCA_002369055.1 Cyanobacteria bacterium UBA3803 | reverse complement strand
TCTCAATAATCTTGAAAAAATATCAAATGATCGTTCCCCTCTTGAAGAAGCCTCTATTACAGTTGGAACATAACTTAAAATTTTTGCTCTGTTTAAATTTTCCATTTTATCTCCTTACCTTATATATTCATAATACAATAAATATATAATTTTATCTGTTTTGTATCATTGATATTAATGAATTAATTTTTGTAGTAATCAAAGTTTGTGCTTTAGAGAAAAATTCAGCATAGTTGAAAGTTTTAATATTATCCAACAATTCCATGCCATGCTTTTTAAAATATTCAACATTTATTTTTTCTGTATTCATATCAGCACTATATGCACGTCTTATAGGAGAATAAAAACTTCCTAAACCACCACCAAACTCGGTAATTACATCAAACGGAACCGAAGTAACATCAACATTTCTGTTTCTTAGTTCACTTATCAGAGATTCAAACCTTTCGTCCGCATAAACTTTATTAGGTCCGACAACTAATACACTTGTAGCATAATTTTTCGCATCCTCAGGAGAAACTTCTATGAAATCCCAATTTTGCAACGGTTTTGGTAATTCACTTACTATCGCAGGCGAAAATTTAATACCCAAACCGGGTCTAATTAATGTTAAAACCGAATTTAAATGCACAAAACCGCTAATATCAATAGAATAAACTTTATAATTTGGACCTAAAACAGCCTGCAACCATTTTATACCCATTGTACTTGTACCTCTGCCGGAATGACCAACATAAATATTTTTGCCATCAACCAAGACATCACTACCTTCAAGATATAAACCTTTTTCATTAAATGCAGGTGATGGAATAGGAACGGCAATATATCTTATAGAAGGATCATCTTTTATTAAAGGTTTAAATATTTTTCTTACTACAAATCTTTCTTTATCACGCATTGGAACTCTTTGAGCACATTCAATAACATTATTTCCAATTACAATAACAGCATCCTTAGGAAACAAAAAATTGTGTCCTTGTTGCACATATTTCATATATTGCAATTCGGCACCATCAAGAACTTCCGGATTTAATCTTGAAATTTTTATATCCTTTTCCTTTAAATTTTTTGCAACTTCGTCTGCTTCTTTATCAATATTCATATACTGATTTGGATTTACTAACTGAATAGGTTTACCTGCGGCTTCTTTCATTATTTTTTCATTACGCAAAATGTAACCATAACCCAACATTGAACGATGAACTTGAGGTACAGAAAGCATATTTGGCGAACCTAATATCACGTTTTCTAAAGTGTCCCATTCATGTTCAACATATACAGCAGCGTCCTTATTTATAGTTTTCGTAGGAATTGCCATAAATACAATCACCAGAATTGCAAACAAAAATGCCAATATATTTATAATCTTTTTCATTATTTTTATGTACCCCTAAAAGTTTAAAAGCGGAGTAATAAACTCCGCTAAATTTATTGTTTTAAAAACGATTCGTAATTTCTTGCCAACAAATGAGAACGAACCTGATTTATCAAATCAAGAGCAACACCAACCATAATTATTAATGAAGTTGCACCAATACCTTGCAATGTCTTTATGTTTGTAACATAAGATGCAAATGACGGAACTAAAGCAATAATACCTAAAGCAACCGCACCAATAAAAGTTGTTTTACTCAAAATTTTATCTAAAGCTTCTGCTGTTGGTTTACCGGGCTTAATTCCCGGAATAGATGAACCGTATTTCTTCAAATTTGTTGCTATATCTTTTGGCTGCATATTTGGCATAATAGATGCATAAAAGAAAGTTAAAGCAAAAATTAACAAGAAATATATAACATAGTACGGTATTCCATCAGGGCTTAAAAATTGAGTTAATCCCATTACAGCATTTTTTATTGCACCGTTTGGTAAATTTGATTGTCCAACAAGGCTTAAAACTGTTGTCGGAAACAACAATATTGCAATAGCAAAGATAATAGGCATTACACCACCCGGATTTAGTTTAAACGGAATAAAAGTATTAACACCGCCATAAACCTTATTACCGACTTGGCGTTTTGGATTTATAATTGTCACTTTTCTTACTGCTTCTTGCATTATAACAATAACAACCATTGTAACAAAGAAAATTAACAACAACGCAAACAAGCCAAATCCCAGTGAAGGATCTCTTGAAACCATTTGTGCAGTTCTTGAAGTGTAAATCGGTATACCTGAAATAATACCAACAAAGATTATTAAAGAACCGCCATTACCAATACCTTTTTCCGTAATAAGTTCTGATATCCACATAACAAGAACAGAACCTGCTGTTAATACGGCAACTGAACTTACGTAAAACAGTAAGTGATTATTTACGGTAATAGCACCCGGCAAATGGCTCATATAAACCATAAAAATTATTGCTTGAAATGCTGCCAAAACAACAGTAAATAATCTTGTATATTGAGATAATTTTCTTCTGCCTGCTTCGCCTTCTTCTTTTTGCAATTTTTCCAATGAAGGAATCACAACTGCCATTAATTGAATAATAATTGATGCAGTAATGAAAGGTCCAATACCTAAAGCAAAAATTGAAACCTTACCCAAAGCACCACCTGAAAATAAATCAAGAAAACCTATGATATTATTTCCTGCGGCAATGTTTGAAAAAATTGCATTGTTAATACCAAAAACAGGTAACTGAACACCGAAACGAAATGCTGCAATCATTAAAACAGTAAAAATGATTTTACTTTTTAAGCCCGAAGCATTCCACATAGACATTAAGTCCGCAGATGTCGGCATTTTCATTTTTCCTTGTTGCATTATACTAATTCAACCTTTCCGCCTGCTGCTTCAATTTTTTCTTTTGCTGA
>DFEL01000073.1 GCA_002369055.1 Cyanobacteria bacterium UBA3803 | reverse complement strand
CTTTTTCATTAACTTTTGCATTACCGTACAAATCAAGTTTTTTTAATTCACCATTTTTATCGGTTTTTATCACTGCTTTGTCAGAAGATGTTTGTACATCTTTATATTTAATAATTACACCACCAACAGCAGTTAAAACATTTGTATTTAAATCATATTCTTGTGTATCTGCGGTAATCATTACCAAAGGTCTTTTGCCTTCTGTTACAATTGATTGAGTATTGCCTTCTGCTCGTACAATTTTTGTAATCAGTGAAAGCTTTAAAATATTTGCCTTTACTTCTCTTTTTTTGTTATTTTGCAGTTGATAAGCGTAAGGTTTATCATAAAATGTTGCAGTATCTAATTTATTATTTTTTGTTACTGTAACGTCTGCTTTATTGCCTACCACGTGAGCGTCATCAACTGAAACTTTTACATTTCCGTCAAATTTTATTTTACTTTCTTTTTCGTTAAAACTTTGTGTATCTGATTCAATTACCAAATCAGACGCTATTGCACATGTTGCGAGCATTAGCATTATGGATAAAATTGTTATCAGTTTCTTTTTCATTAGAATAATATTCCCTTCTTTTTGCTTTTTTCACTATTTTTGTTTCTGTCAAAAATTTTAGAAACGGTTTTACCTTTAAGCTTGAAATGGTTGTAATCAGGACTTATAATAATTTCTTTTCCTGTTGCCAGTAATTCATCGCTTTTAATTACTTTTATATTTCCTGTTGCAACAATATCTTTATCTGAACCTGACCAAACCAGTCTGTCTGCTTTAAGAGAAATGTCGCCTTGTATAACGATATATGTGTCATCATACAAAATGATTTGTTCTTTTTCTTCATTGTAAGTTCCTTGTGAAGATTCAAAACTCATTGCAACTTCATTATCTTTATAAAAGTTGCCTATTACATTTTTAAGCATTGCTACTTTTTCTTCACTGTTGTATGTACCTGTTTCTCCATATATTTCCCAGAATTTTTTATCTTGTTTTGTTTCTGTCAAAATCATGCTTTTTACTTCAAGTTCTTGACGTTCATTACCCGCTTTTATTTGGGATCTGGAAAAACCTGTTGTAAGAAATCCTGCACTTAAAAATGCCCATAACAAAATAAGTGCAAGAATAAGAAATGCAATAGCATAAGCTTTTTTTCTCGGACTCATTTCTTTTATTTTTCTTAAGTATACAAAAAATCTTTTTATACTGTTCATAATTAAATTTTATCATGAATTTCATATTTATATTGTTTTGTTAAGAATTTATGACGTACATTTCACATGTGTTTTTTGTTGTTTTATAATTTAAGTGTTAAGGAGGAATTTTATGTCACGTTTTGAAGCAGGCGAAGTTATTACGGCAATGGTTACACCTTTTAAAAAAGATGGTGCTGTTGATTTTGATAAAGTGAGTGAATTGGCAACATATTTAATGGAAAACGGTTCTGATTCAATTGTTGTAGCAGGTACAACAGGGGAAGGTCCTACTCTTACGATTGACGAAGAAATTGAACTGTTGAGTACAGTCAAAAGAGCAGTGAAGAATGACGGTAAAGTTATTATGAATGCAGGTTCAAATTCTACTGATGATGCTGTTAAATATGCTAAAACCGCTGAAAAAGAAGGTGCGGATGCAATTTTATCTGTTGCTCCTTATTATAACAAGCCTTCTCAAGAAGGTATAAAGGCTCATTTTTCTGCTATTGCAGGTGCGGTTAAATTGCCTGTTATTTTATATAATATTCCTTCAAGAACAGGTGTTGAAATAGAACCCGAAACAATTAAATACTTAGCGGAAAAATTTTCTAATATCGTTGCGGTAAAACAAAGTGTGCCAAATTTAGATAAAGTTTCGGAAATAAAGGATATTTGTCCTGACAGTTTTGATGTTTATTGCGGTGATGACAGTTTGACACTTCCAATGCTTGCTTTGGGGGCAAAAGGTGTTGTTTCTGTTGCTTCTCATATTTACGGGGAAGAAATAAAATCCATGATTGAAGATTTTAAAGAAGGGCAAGTTAATGATGCTTTAAATATGCACATGATTTTATATCCTATGTTTAGAAAACTGTTTATGGCTCCAAATCCGGTTCCTGTCAAGGCAGCTTTGTCAAAGTTGGGAATTATTAAAGATTATGTAAGATTACCTTTAGTAATTTTAAATTATGAGCAAAAAGCTGAATTATTTGCTTTGATGGATGAAATTGAAAAAGAATAGCCGTAGTTGCTAATCTTTTATTTATACTTTTTGATAAAATTGATATGTTAATTACTTTTATATAAGGAAGAAAAAATGAAAAATAAAATCTTATTATTTTGGATTATTGTGGCATTAGTCATTTTTTCTATTGCTATGATTGTCATTAAGCCTACAAAATTAGGTCTTGATTTAGTTGGTGGCTCAAGATTAGTTCTTGAAGCACAAACAACACCTACAATTGCAAAAATTACTCCTGAAATGATGGATAGTTTGCAATTTGCGATTGAAAATCGTGTAAATAAGCTTGGTGTTGCAGAAACAGTGGTTCAAAGACAGGGTGAAAAAAGACTTGTAGTTGAAATTCCTGCCGTAAAAGACTTAAATCAAGCAAAAAAATTCTTGGGTGAAACTGCTGAACTTGCATTCAAAAAAGAAGTTCAAGATAAAAATGGTGTTAAGTGGGTTGACACAGGTTTAACAGGTAACGATTTAAATAGAGCTAATTTAAGTACAAGTTCAAGCGGTCAATGGGTTGTTGATTTGGAATTTAACGACAAGGGAACAAAGAAATTTGCTGAATTAACCCAACAACTTGTTGGAAAACCTATGGCTATCTTCTTTAATGGAGAATTAACTTCCGCACCTGTGATTAGAGAAGCTATTATTGGCGGTAGAGCACAAATTTCAGGTGGTGACAACGGTTTTGCTTATGAAGAAGCAAAAGAAATGGTTGATTTATTGAATGCCGGTGCATTACCTGTCCCTGCAAAAATTATTGAAGAAAATACAGTTGGTGCTACTCTGGGGGCTGACAGTATTGAAAAATCAAAATTTGCAGGTCTTATAGGACTTGGTTTGGTTATGATATTTATGATTGCTTATTACAGATTGCCTGGCTTGATTGCGGATATCGCTCTTGTTATATATAGTATAATTTTATTTATGCTGTTTAAAATGATACCTGTAACACTTACTTTAGCAGGTATTGCAGGGTTTATACTTTCAATAGGTATGGCTGTTGATGCTAATATTTTGATTTTTGAAAGAACAAAAGAAGAATTAAGAGCGGGCAGAACTCTATTTACCGCTATTAATGCAGGATTTGACAGAGCTTTTACAAGTATTTTTGACTCTAACATGACAACAATTATTACTTGTATTATTTTATACTGCTTAGGTACAAGTATTGTTAAAGGTTTTGCTTTAACTCTTGCTCTTGGTGTTGTTGTTTCAATGTTTAGTGCAATTACTGTTACAAAGAACTTCATGCACTTAATTTTTGGTACGGGAGAATTGAAATATCCTGCTCTGTTCGGCTTGAAAAAAGACGAAATAGGCAGAGCATATACTGCTTCTGAAACAAAACGTGAAAAAGCAAAATTTGGTGTATTGGACTAGTGAGGTGAAAAATGGAAAATAAAATTAAAATTCATGTTGTAAAATACAGATGGTTATGGATGTGCCTTTCAGCATTTATTCTTTTACCGGGAATAATTACTATGATATATGCATCTGTTACTTCACCGTCACATTTGCCGTTAAAAGTTGGCATTGACTATACGGGGGGTACTGTTTTGCAGTATACAATTGATAAAAAAGTAGAAAATTCTGCATTAACAACTATAAGAGCAGAATTGATAAAAAATGGGATTGATAATCCATCGTTACAAATTATTAATGTAAATGATAACATTACAAATTCTGCAACAAAAGATATTATTGCTGTCAGAACAAAATTTATTGCTGAAGATGATACTACAACAGCAAACAAAATTACATCAGTAATGAAGTCGTCTTATGCGAATTCAGAATTAGTTTCAACAACTTCTGTTGGTCCTACTTTAGGTAAAGAATTATTTAAAAATTCATTAATTGCTTTGTCTTTGGCTTGTTTAGGTATTGTTGTATATTTATCATTCAGATTTCAGTTTGATTTTGCAATTGCCGCAATACTTGCATTAATTCACGATGTATTATTTGTTGTTGGTGCGTTTGCTATTTTATGCTATTTCTTAAATGTGCAAATTGACGGTTTGTTTATAACAGCTCTTTTAACTGTAATTGGTTTTTCTGTTCACGATACAATCGTTGTATTTGACCGTATTCGTGAAAATTTAAGATATTATGCTAAAAAGATGTCATTTGGTGAAATTGTTGATGCAAGTGTAAATCAAACTTTAGCAAGAAGTATTAACACCTCTTTAACGACATTAATTACATTGTTAGCGTTGTATTTCTTTGGTGGAGTTACTACAAAAGATTTCGTTCTTGCTATGATATTAGGTATTGCAATAGGTACTTATTCAAGTATTTTCTTTGCAAGTATGCTGATTGATTTTTGGAGAGATAAAAAAAATCAACCCAAAAGAGCATAGGTAATTTTGTTTTGTGAATAGGCGTGCAACAATATGTTAAATATTTGGTGCATGCCTATTTTCTTTGGTAAAATAAATAATAATGGGGATTTAAAATGAAAAAACTTTTATTAACATTTCTAATATTATTTATAGGACTAAAATCTTATTCGGCAACAATTTGGATAAACGATACAAGAGCACAGTTCCAGACTAATTCACTTGTGATTTTAGGTATTAATATTCGAACTTTTAATGCCAAAGATTACAATAAAAATGGTATTATCGAAGAAAAATTGGATGAGGAACGAGGTAATTTTATTAATGCAATAGATAGACTTGACGAACTTGCAATGCAAGGTGTTAATACTGTTCATTTATTTCCGATAACTCCTGTCGGTAAACTAAAAGCAGTTGGTACGGCAGGATCTTTGTATGCTTTAAACGGTTTTGATTCAATAAATCCACAATTAGCGTCAAAAAAATCAAGATTATCCGCAAAAGAACAGGCAAGACGTTTTATTGATGAAGCTCACAGACGCAAAATAAGAGTTATTGTTGACATGCCTGCTTGTGCTGCTTATGATTTTTACCTAAAAAATACAACCTTGTTTCAAACAAATAAATCAGGAACCCCAATTATTCCGGGTGGATGGACTGATGTAAGAATGCTGAATGCAGGAAAAGACGGCAGGATAAATATTGATGTTTTAAATGAATATAAAAAATTTATTGATATGGTAATGAATTTGGGTGTTGATGGTGTTGTGGCGAATGTTGCTACGATAAAACCTGCTGAATTTTGGGCTGATTTAATTTCGTATGCAAGAGCTAAAAATCCGCAATTTTTGTTTGTTGCTGAGGCAACAGATAAGGAAGTTCCTCTTGATGAAAATATCCCGTTTACACCATATAATAAGCTACTTGAAGCAGGTTTTGATGGCTATTTGGGAGGTTATTCAAGATTTAGCGAATGGTACAGTGCTGATGACTTGTATAATCATGTCTTATTTAATAAAAAATTATTCTCTAAATATAAATTGATTAAATCTACTATCGGTAGTTTCGCAACAAAAGATGTTGTAAGTCCAATGCTTACTAACGGTGCTCCTTATGCAAATATGATAGCTTGGCTAAATGCTACATTGCCTTTAAATGCTTATTTTGTAGATGGAATTCAGTCAGGTGATGATTATATGTATCCTTGGGAAAATAAAAAAGCAAAAAAATCATTTACTGATGATACATTGTATTATGTACAAAGAGGTAAGATTGATATTTATAATTTTTCAAGAAAGCCTGGAGCGTCAAATGGTGATGTGTTGCAAAACTTTATTTTGGCAAATAAATTTAAGTATATGATGAATCAAATTATGCCTGATGCAAATTTTGTTCCTTTGCAAACAAATTCACCTACTATATTTGCATACGCACGTTCAAATAAAAAAAGTTCTGTTATTGTTGTGGGTAATATGGATTTTACAAACATGCAAAATGCAAAAATTTCTGTTCCGCATCTGAACGAGAGAGTAACAGTTGTTCCCGTAAAAATTGATGATATTCCTGTTGTTCACAGAAACAGAATTAATACTATTTTAGCACCGGGTGAAGTGCAAGTATTATTAACTAAAGATTTTTCTATTAAATAAATTTAACAAATTACTTGTAAATATATAATATTTGTAGTAATCTTGTAGTACGATATATCATGAAAAGAGGAAATTATTATGTCAAGACAATGTGAAAAATGTGGAAAAACTCCATTAAAAGCAGCAAAGTTAACTTTCTCTCATAAACAAAATGTTCACAGACAATCACCAAATCTTCAAACTGTAAGAGTTGTTGAAAATGGTGTTGTTAGAAAAATGACAGTTTGTTCATCTTGTTTGAAAGCAAACAAAGTTCAAAAAGCATAATTTTATATGCAAAATAAGTTTGAGAATGGGTTTTTTCCCATTCTTTTTTTTAATCTTTTTTTTTTGTAAAGTTTTTGTTACAATTTAATGTTAAAAAAGGCAATTTATTTAACATTAAATACTTTATATAAGTACGAGAGAT
>DFEL01000163.1 GCA_002369055.1 Cyanobacteria bacterium UBA3803 | reverse complement strand
AAGCAGCCAAAGCAGTCAAAGCAGTAAAAGCAGCCAAAGCAGTAAAGCACAGCCTACCATGAAAGGTCAAAATGGCTATTATGTTTCGATTGCCGGAGGCAAAACCTCTTATTTTAATCCACAAGGCAAAGAAATTAGTGCAAGCGAATTTAAAGCAAAATGTCCAACAATATATAAACATGCTCAGGCTCGTACAATTAAAGGACAGAACGGTTATTATGCTGTAAAAAATGGTAATGATGATGTATTTAGTTACTATAACCCACAAGGTCAGAAAATCAGTGCAAGTGATTTTAAAGCAAAATGTCCGACAATATATAAACAATCTACGGCACATATAACAAAAGGACAGAATGGTTACTATGCTGTAAAACACGGTTCTTCATACAATTACTATAACCCGCAAGGTCAGAAGATTAGTGCGAAGGATTTTAAAGCAAAATGTCCAACAATATATGAACAATCATTAGCAAGTGAGTGGAATACTAAGCATCCTAACCAAAAAGTATCATATTCAAATGGTAAATTTACCACTACTTGTCATTTCCCTGATGGTACCAAGATGGATGTTTCAGGTTCAAATATGGCAGAATTGAAATCTAATGTTGAGAAACAACGGAAACAGCATTTGACTCCTACAAAAACTGCAAGTCAAGTACAGTGGCAAAATTCTAATGCTTATGCAAGTATTGGACGTGCTATGAATCATTAGTAAATATAAATAAATGAATAATAAAAAGAAAAGGATATTTATCCTTTTCTTTTTGGTTATTTAGTGTATTGATTGAATGATGTTAAATATTCTGCCCATTCTTTGTTTTCGTCTTCACGAAAACTTATTGATTGGTTTTCGTTGTAGTGAATTGTTAAAATGCCACCACTAAAATTTGTTATTGTTCTTTTTACGGATTTTATTGACGCAATTTCTATCAGTGTTATTTTTGGTATTTTGGTAAATATCCATCTGTATTGACGTACTTCTATATGTTCTTCATTGCATCTTATTATCGTTTTACCCATAAGGCAAATGGCAATAAGCATTATCAGCACAATAAATGCAAATATTAGCATTATTTTATCAACTGTACTCATTGCCATTAGTATTACAAATGCTAAAGAAGCATATATTTTTGAAAAAGTTGTTCTTTTTAATATGTATTCTTTCATAATTAACTATATGTCAGCTGTACAGTGAGGACATTTTGAAGCTTTAATGTCAATTGTTGAAAAACATCTTGGACATTGTTTTGTTGTGCATTCTTCAGATTTTTCTTCACATTTTTTTGCTGCTATTTCTTGTAGTTTATTCATACCTTTTACAAGCAAAAATACACAAAATGCAACTATTATAAAGCTAATCAATGTATTTATAAATAAACCATAGTTAATTGTTACTGCACCTGCTGCTTGAGCGGCTTCAAGTGAAGGATATTTTACAATTTCTCCTTCTGCGTTAGGTAAAGTTATATATAAATTGGCAAAATCAACTTTACCCATTAACCAGCCCAAAGGTGGCATAAATACATCTTTAACCATTGAATCTATTACTTTTCCGAATGCGGCACCAATAATTATACCGACAGCCATATCTATAACATTGCCTCGCATTGCGAAAGTTTTAAATTCATTTAGTCCGTTTTTTAACCAATCAAACATATTTTCTCCTTTATTAGTTGTGTCTTTTATAAGATAGCATAAAAAGATTAAAACTCAATTTTAGGACTAAGTTTATTAACATTTTGTATATGTACAAATAGGCAGGTTCAAATTTAGAAAAAAGTATAAAGACAAAATTTATAAAGTATTTTAAATTATATAAAAATAAAGGAGTTGCAAAATGTTTTGTTATCAATGTGAACAGACAAGAAATTCTCAAGGATGTATTTCGGTAGGTGTTTGCGGTAAAAATAGTGAAATATCTGATATTCAGGATAAGATTGTGAGTGCATTAATTAATCTTGCAAATTCTGCTGAAAGGTCATTAAAGCATACAGATTTGATTATAAAAGGTTTGTTTATGACTGTTACTAACGTTAATTTTGACAGAGATTTTTTGCAAAATTTTTTTGAGGAATTGAAAAATGCTTATTATAGTGAAGAAAAATTTGATATAAAAAAATTATGGAATGAAAATGACGATGTGAGAAGTTTAAAATCAATTATTCTTTTTGGTTTGAAAGGTATGGCAGCATTTGCTTATAATGCCAGATGTTTTAATTTTAAAAACGAAGTTGTTGACAGTTTTTTTTACGAAGCATTACAGGCTATATCACAAAAAGATAATTTGAATGAATTGGGAGCATTAGTTTTAAAGACCGGTGAAGTTAATTTAAAAGCAATAGAATTGTTAGATAAGGCAAATACCGAAACATACGGACATCCTGTACCAACAAAGGTTACAACTAATATTGAAGCAGGTCCTTTTATCGTTGTATCAGGACATAATTTGCAAGATTTATATTTATTATTAGAGCAGTCTGTTGATAGTGGTGTGAATGTTTATACACATGGTGAGATGCTACCTTGTCATGCTTACCCTAAGATAAAAAAGTTTGAGCATTTAAAAGGAAATTTTGGTACGGCTTGGCAAAATCAGCAGAAGGAATTTGAAAATATACCTGCTCCAATTTTATTTACTACAAATTGCATGATGCCTGTTTTAGACTCTTATGCCGACAGAACATTTACAACTTCGCTGGTATCTTTTCCAAACATTAAGTATATAAACCAAAATAAAGATTTTAAGCCATTAATTAATAAGGCGATTGAACTTGGCGGATACAAGGCTTTTCAACATAGAACAGGTTTGAATGGCGGTTTTGTATTATCCGTAGGATATGGTCATAATACTTTGTTGACTTTTATGGATAGAATAGTTGAATTACTTAACTGTGGAAAATTAAAATATATTTTTATTGTTGGTGGTTGTGATGGTGCAAAATCAGGACGAAATTATTATACCGAATTTGTAAGAAAAATTCCAAAAGACGCTTTAATTTTAACTTATGCATGCGGTAAATACAGGTTTAATGATATTTTTACCGAAAAAATATATGATATTCCAAGATTTATGGATATGGGTCAATGTAATGATACGTATTCTGCGATAAAATTTATAAGAGAATTATCAAAAAGATTGAATTGTTCTATAAGCAGTTTACCTGTTTCTTTTGTTATTTCGTGGTATGAACAAAAAAGCGTGAGTATTTTGTTGACACTTTTGTACTTAGGAATTCAAAATATTAGGCTTGGACCCGGAATGCCTGCATTTGTATCTCCAAATGTTATGAAAATGCTTATTAATAAATTCAAAATTAAGCCAATATCCACACCTGATGTAGATTTAAAAGAAATATTGAACGTGTGATATGTGGCCGTAAAGCGTTAAAGCATATCATAGTTTAATGTTGTCGTTTGTTATAACCTTCAAATCTTGCAATGTTTCTTGCAGTAATTTTACTGGTTTTTTAGTTGATTTTTGTATAATTTTTGCGTGTCTAAATCCTTCGTAACCGTCTTTCCCGCTTGCTATATACGAATTTGTTATGACTTTATAATTTTTGTTTTCATCAATATTTTTATCTTTCAAATAATATTGTAAATATCTTCGGTTTGTTTGCTGCCCGTGTTTTAAAACTTCTTTTAAG
The DNA here is from genome assembly GCA_002369055.1 of Cyanobacteria bacterium UBA3803. Taxonomy (GTDB): domain Bacteria; phylum Cyanobacteriota; class Vampirovibrionia; order Gastranaerophilales; family Gastranaerophilaceae; genus UBA6984. The sequence goes on along the minus strand of DFEL01000163.1, from coordinate 433 downwards.
TATTTTCCTTGAATTTCTACCATTACAACATCATTATCAAATGGTAATATTTCAAGCAGATTTGCATAAGTTATGTTTCCTTTAAGATTGCGGTTTATCCTTATCGAACCTGAATTTGTTATTATTGCATCATAATTATTCTTGAATGGCTTTTTCATTGACATTAAAACCAAAGAGCCTAAATTAGTCTGATTATGTTCTATTGTGTTTTGGTCACCTATAAGTATTATGTTTGATGCTGCAACAACTTCATTTGTAACTTTCTTGTTTTTTTTGTCTAATTTTGCAATTTGTATATCAACGTCATTATTGGTTTTAAGTTCGGAAGTTATATTTTTGTATGTATAGTGTTTTAATTTTTTATCAAAATCAATTATCCCTACCCTTATACCAAATTCTCCATCTTGTATTATCGGGGTTTTACCTGTATAAT
>DFEL01000144.1 GCA_002369055.1 Cyanobacteria bacterium UBA3803 | reverse complement strand
GAATTATATAAATCATTTGGAAGTTCATTCGTAGAGGAGTATTTAAAGAAAAATGTTTAGATATATTTTATCCTTTATGTGTCTATTTCTTGTCACTTCCGCGTTTGCGGAGGACAAATGTATTATGTATAAAACAAAACCGCTTGTTAGAATTGATAAACCTGATTGGGTTAAAAAAGTTGGTCAACCATTAAGAATGATGGATTTATATCATGGAAATGTCGTTGCAACACTGGTTGATGAATATGATATTATTGTAAATATAGACGAGTTACCTAATAATGAAGGTTTTTGTGTTGGTATCAAAGATATAAATGCTGTTATTGGATATAGCGACTTTTTAGTCAAAGTTGATATGCGTCATAAATTAAATTCTTGTTCTTACAAGGCTGTTTTGGAACACGAAGGTGAACATATACAAGCATATTTGTCTGTGATTGATGATTTCCAAGATGATTTGAAAGATTCTGTGTATTCGGCGGCAAATTCAATAATACCTATATATGTTAAAAATGAAAATGATATTAAAACAGCAATTGATGATTTGAACGCTAAATTACAAATGCATCCAGATTTGATTTTGGTAAAACAAAAGATATCTGCAGCAGAAGAACTTAGAAATGCTAAAATTGATGAAGAAAACAAACAATACGAAGAACTGCAGAAGTGTAGTAATGGTTAAAAAACTGGTTCTTGTTTTGTTTAGTTTATTTTGTGTAAATACTGCGTTTGCAGGATTGTGTGATGAATATAAAAATCGTGCTGAAATAAAAATACAAAAAGCAAAGTGGAATGTAACCGTTCAATCGTCTGATAAAGAATTATCGCCCGAGGCTGGTTATGTTAATATTAAACCTTATGATTTATTTGTTCCCCATGTGAATTACAGTTTTAATGGAAGATTTTTTTGTGTGTATTTAACATCGGTAGAGGCCACGGTTGGTTTCAAAGATTTTAATATTATAATAGATAGAAAATATGAAAAAGATTCTTGTGAATATAATGCTGTTTTGGCACATGAAAAGCACCATATAAAAGATGCCGAAGATGCATTAGAAGATGTGTTTCCAGATATAGAAGGTGCTTTGCAAGAAGCGGTTGATTCTGTGGATCCAATTTATACAGAAAATGTGTATGAAGTGCCGTATGCTATTGAAAAAATAAACAACCAAGTGATGAAATATCACAAATTACAAGAACTGGTTGAAAGATTCAAAAAACAACATACTGATTCTGCAAAAGCTTTGGATAGCGCCCCAGATAAAAATTTACAAAAATGTTTAGAAGATAAAATACAAGATGCTTTTGATAAATATTATAAAGAAAATCCAGATAAATTACCCCAAAAAATAGATATGTAAATATTGTTTTTATGCATAATACTGGCGATATTTAGCTAATTATGGTATAATTATACTGTTAAAAAACACCATGTTAGACGATAAATATATAGATTTTTTCTTGGGCGGAAACATAAATGAACCTGTGTCTATAGAGATACCGGTAAACGTTAAAAATATATCTGATTTGATTCATTTTCTTGAAAGTTACAGTTTGGATATTGATACAGATGGAAAACATTCTGAAAAAATATCTGTGACACAACTGGTTGATCGTGTTGGTAATGTTTCAATTATTACACCTGCATTAAATCCAAAAGATTTAAAGTCTATATACAAGATATTAGAATCTTTATTGGAAGAATATAAAAAAGATAGTGGTGAAAAATTTACTATTTATTATCCACATATTATAGACTTAAATAGTTTAGCAACACAAAAACAATCAGAAAATACAGATACATCTTTTATAGAAGAACTTTTAAAAGAAGCAGAAGAATCTGACGATATTTTTGTTTTTGATAACTTATTACAAGATATAAAAAAAGTACATTTTAAAAATCATAGTCTTTTCTGTGGGGCAGCTATGTCGGATCCGTATACGGTCGCCACAGGTGAATACGCAAGATATATTAGATACGGAACAACAGATATTTCATATGCTGTTGGTTATAGTGGTGTGAACGGTAAAAAACAATTTAATGGGTTTAATAATATATTACCAAATGGACAACCAATTGGTTTTTTACACCAATATGATATGCGCGATGATACACAATTATTTTTTGATAATGCTGGCATAGAAACAAGCCAATTATCCAGCTATGAAGGGCGTTTTTCAGAAACTATTGTAAACAGGTTTAACAATCCTGTTATTGCAACATATGTATTGTGGAAAAAGCCAAATGATAAAAAGTTTTATAATATGATAAAAATCCCAACAAACGATGAACGTTGGGAAAAATTAAAAGAATATTATGCGACCAGTTTTTTTGAGCAAGATACAGCAAAAAGAAACAAAATAAACAATTGGATTGCCGAAGGTGATACACATAAAGCTTATGTTCTATCGGTTGATAAAACTTTATCCATTCAGGATTTATATAATTCCGTTGAAAACAAGTTGACGGAAAAACATAATCGCGAAAAAGCTGAGGAAAAAAGGGTAAATCAGGCGATTGAAAAATATAAACAATTACATGAAAAATATGATGAAATAGCAAAATTATTGTTAAATATTTATGTTCCAGGATGCAGGGAAAATGCCGATTGTGTGTACTATGAAAATTATAAAAAGGAAGTACAAAAACAAATAGAGCAATATGAAAAAAGTATATCTGAATTAAGTCAAATATATCAAAAAATGCAAGACATAGAGCTTATTTTGGAAAAAACTTCGTATAATAATTTTGTAAAAAATGCATTAAAATTTATTCAAGATGCGGCAGATAAAGTTAGGTTTGAAAAAATAAAAACTTGTCAATCTTGTATTAAAACATCTGAGTCTTTATTAGAACAACATATTGCGAGTATGTGTGATAATCCACAGCAAATATACGCTGAACAAAATATGAGTATCCAATATAAAGAGATGATTTTGGACAATGTGTTGAAAAAAATGAAGAAAACTATAGATGAAAAACAGGCTGTTATTTTATCAAAAGTTATTGTGAATTTATATAGTGTTTTATCACCAGAAGAGAAAAATCATATAGACCCCAAGATAGTTAAAATTAAAAATTCTGCACCAAAAATAGTGTTGAAAAATATCATGAAAACGGCGAAAGAACAAAACAAATCTGAAATTGTTAAATTGTTTAAGACAAATTTATTTGAAACAATAACAAAGAAATTAAAAAAGAAACATTCATCAGATGTTGTTATATTAAATCAGAATACAGGAATGGATTTATAGTTGATATGACTTATTTGTTCCAGTTTTATTGACATATGGTATTTTTACTGTAAAATCTTCGTAAAAAGGTTTGTTTTATGTCACAAGAGATTAGATTTTGTACCCCAGAGGGCGAATATTGGTTTTTGAGTCCGTTGGCAAAATTCCCTATCAAAATGTCTGTTGATGGGCAAGAGTATGTTTTTCCATCGGTTGAACATTATTATCAAGCAATGAAATTCTATGCGTCTGACAAACGTTTTGAAACGATTATGGGGTTGACAAATCCAGATGATGCGCGGTTGCTTACTAAAACCCCAGAATATAAAATCAACCGCAGACCAGATTTTGATAAAAATAAATTTGATATTATGGAGCAGGGGTTATATGCAAAATTTGCTCAAAATCCTGATGCGGCTGAACTATTAAAATCAACAGGCGATGCGATATTGATAAAATCTTGTCCGTCATGTTATAAATGCGGGTTTGGTGAAGGTAGCGGTATGAATCGTATAGGTAAGGTTTTAATGCAAATCCGTTCAGAAATTCAGAAAAAATAAAAAGTGGTGTTTTCGCCACTTTTTTATTTAAACTGGTTGTGCAGTGTGCGCAGTTCCCGAACAGAATTGATAGAGATTGGACGAGAGATAAAAGAAATAAAAGAGAAATTATTTTTCTAAGTCTTGTATAAGATCTGTGTAATACAAAATCTGTTTACAGTGTTCTTTTGCATATTCAATCTCTAAACGCGTAGAATCACCTATATAATTATTTATATTTACAACTAATATGGCATCAGAAATTTCTATTTTTCTTAAATGCGCCATTTTTAATTTTTGTAGTTGTTCATCTGTATATTTTGAATTAGATGATATTTGAAAAATAGGCGTAATTACACAATGTCCCAAGAAAGTCATCTTTTGTGCGATGATTACCATTTCTTGTTGGAATTTCAAACTGCCACATATTGTTATAATCACTTTAAACTCGTTTTATATATTCAACCATAATACAAAAAGTTCGAAAGTTCAAAAAAATTATAATTTTCTAAACTCTAACTTTCGAACTTTACGAAAGTATTACAAAACAAAAGAAAACTTGCTCCGGTGGGCAAGTTTTGAAACTTTGGTTGCGGGGGATGGATTTCGCTCGACACGTTGTGTCTGCGCGCAAATTTGTAGTTATTCGAACTTCGTTTCAATAGATTGAAACTTGTTCTTATATACAAATTTTGAACCAGATTACAAACCACTGACCACAAAAATTTTAATAATAAAACACCCCAGACGGGGCATTTTATTATTAAACTGGTTGCGGGGGATGGATTTGAACCACCGACCTTCAGGTTATGAGCCTGACGAGCTACCGG
>DFEL01000002.1 GCA_002369055.1 Cyanobacteria bacterium UBA3803 | reverse complement strand
ACTATCCTGAAGTTAAATCTGTTTACTTAATTTCAGGCGGTTACGACCTTTTGGTTACTTTAGAAGAAAAATCACTAAAAGAAATTTCCGCATTTGTATCTGATAAATTGTCTACTCTTGAAAGTGTTTTAAGCACAGCGACACACTTTATTCTTAAAAAATACAAAGATCACGGAACTATTTTAGACAAAAAACACGAAGACGAAAGAGAAATTATTACCCCATGAGCATACCAATTTCAGAAAAAGTTAAAAACATTAAACCGTCAGGCATTCGCAAATTTTTTGATATAGTAAGTGAAATGAAAGACGCTATATCACTTGGTGTTGGCGAACCTGATTTTGATACCCCATGGCACATTCGAGATGAGGGAATTTATGCTTTTGAAAAAGGTAAAACGTTCTACACTTCAAACGCTGGTCTAAAACCACTTAGAGAAGAAATTTCAAATTATATAAAACGTAAGCAAAATATAAATTATGACCCTAATAGTGAAATACTTGTAACGGTAGGTGGGTCTGAAGCTATTGATATTGGCTTACGTGCAATGGTTAATGCAGGTGATGAAGTTATTATTCCTCAACCTTCTTACGTTTCTTATGCTCCATGTGCAGATTTGGCAGGGGCAAAGAATGTTTATATCAACTTAAAAGCAGAAAATAATTTTAAATTAACGGCAGAAGAATTAAAAAATGCCATTACCGATAAAACCAAAATTTTAATTCTTCCATACCCTAACAACCCAACAGGTGCCGTTATGGGTAAAACTGACCTTGAAAACATTGCAAAAGTCATAATCGAAAATGATATTTTTGTGATTTCGGATGAAATTTACAGTGAATTAACATATAACGGAGAACACATTTCTATTGCAAGCCTTGACGGAATGAAAGAACGTACTCTTCTAATAAACGGTTTTTCAAAGGCTTATGCTATGACAGGCTGGCGTTTGGGCTACGCTTGCGGTCCAAAAGAACTTATCAAACAAATGACAAAAATTCACCAATACGCAATTATGTGTGCACCTACAATTAGTCAATATGCTGCTGTTGAAGCACTTAAAAACGGTGATAATGATGTTTTGGAAATGAAAATTTCTTATAATCAACGTCGAAGATTTTTATTAAATGCCTTTAAAGATATGGAATTAGAGTGTTTTGAACCTAATGGTGCATTTTATGTTTTCCCATGTATAAAAGAATTTGGAATGACAAGTGAAGAATTTGCAACAAAATTTTTGCAGGATGAACACGTGGCTGCTGTTCCGGGTACAGCTTTTGGTGAAAGCGGAGAAGGATTTTTAAGAATTTCTTATGCCTACTCTCTTGATACATTAAAACTTGCAATGGAACGCTTAAAACGGTTTGTTGAAAAACTTAGAAATTAAAAACCAATATGTTTTGTTTCTTTTGGTTTTTCAATTAAATTATTTAAAACACGTATTATTTCATTAACTCGGCTGTCATTTTTTTCAATATATAACATTAGCAATTTTCTCAATTCTTCAATTTCAATATTTTTTTGTGATGTTTGAAGTGCATATTGTCTTATTTTAACAAATGTATCCATAATTTGAATATTAATCTGAATTGCTTTTTCAGATTTCAAAACACTGGATAGCATTGCAACACCTTGTTCTGTAAAGACATAAGGAGGATATTTTCTTATATCATCCCTAAAGGTCACAAATTGTGACCTTAAAATTTGCCATTCTTCTTTTGTCAATTGAAACATAAAATGACTTGGAAATCGTTTTATATTACGCTTTACAGATTGATTTAAGACTTTTGTTTCAACTTCGTAAAGTTTTGCTAAATCACTGTCCAGCATAACTTTACATCCTCTTATCTCATATATTAAGTTTTGAATGACAACTAAATCTTTTTCACAACATAACAAATATATATAAAATTTAAATTATTGGCAAATTTTTAAATTATACTTCATATTCATTTTGAGGATTTTTCATGTCTTCTATAATATTTGTTAATAAAGCAATTCTTTCTGAATTTTCATCGTTTTCATCTTTTTCAATAAGTTCCTTTAAATATTCTTGTAATTGTTCTATTGTTGGAATTTTATCTTTATCGCCATTTATTTTTTCAGCAAGTTCTTTCATTTTTTCTTCTGATTTTTCTCTCATTTGGCGTAAAAATTTTTCATTGTCGTCTTCTTCATTTGAACTCATTGCAACCTGATAAAATAATTGAGGTGCTTTATTAAAATCATCAACAGATATTGAATCCGTATCTTTGCCAAATAAATCATCCCAAGATGAATACATTGATTTTAATGCTCTCAATTGAGTATTAGATACTTTTACAGCACCCACTGAAGCCTTATCAATAAAACTTTTTAATTGAGATTTAGAAATACTTGTTCCGTCACCACCAACCATGATTGAAACAGATGCAAAGACTTGTCTTTGATCAACTTGTTTTGTTGGTGAACCGTATCTGTACATATTCAGCATCATGCCCGAAGTAATAGTTGAAATCATAGAAACTCCTTTTTCTATTTATTAAATTATATCCCTGTTTTATATATACCCATAAATTTTATTTTTGAAACAAAAACAACCGCTTTCTTTTTATTTGAAAACGGTTGTTTTGTTTTATAACTTATTTTTAAATTAAGATTCTGTTGTCGCAGTACTTTCTTTTTGACCTTTTTTCTTTGATGCATCTGCTATTTCATTGTAAATATCTTGGTTTTCTTTCATTTGTTTTATTGCACCAAAGAAACCTTTTTCTTGTCTTGCTTCGTCAAATGTTTTAACATCTGCCAATTTTGATGTATCAACATATTCTTTTTTAACTATTTCGTCAATACCTTTTTTGTTTTCAAAGCCTAAACCGTATTGAGTTCCTACTTGTTTTACTTCACCAACAACTTTTTGTGAAGATCCGCCAAGTTGTTCACCTAATGCAATTGAAACATTACCTGCTCTGTTTGCGGCATCAACATCACCTTTTCTTTTTCCCCAGCCAAAGAAACCGCTACTTCTTGTCCAGCCGCCTTCTTTTGCTTTATCTCTATCTGTAATGCTTGATGCTTCCGTACCTTTTTCAATTGTTACATCGGCATATTCATTTGCATTAATAGCATCTTTTAGTGTTGCTTGTGCTTTATCTTTTACATCCATCATTGATTCACCCAATAATGCTGCTTTCATTGCTGCAGCTTTTTTGATTTTTGCTGCTGATTTTGTTTCTAAAGCTTTCATCCCTTCTGCGATAGAATCTATATCACCGGATAGGGATTCTATTGAATCTTGTGCTGCTGTAATTTTACCTTCATCAGCACCTTCACCTTTTGCATCTTCGTCTTCAATAATTTTTACCTGTGCTTCTGCTTCTTCTTTTTTAGCATCAATCTCTGCTTGCATTTTTTGAGCTTCTGTTTCTATTTTAGACAGTTTTTGTGTAGCTTCTTCTTCTACCTCACCTGCAACTGCAGATAAATCTTCCATTTTAACAATGTACTTATCCATTTCTTGAGAAAGTTTTTGCATTTCACCATTTTTTGTAGTGCATTTTTCATTTAATTTTTCAAGAATACCTTTTAAATTTGTGCCATATTCTTGTGCAGTTTTAACTTCTTGTTGTGCTTCGTTAGTTTCACTTGCTTCATCTTTTATTTTATATGAAACTTTTGCTTCATCACTTGCTTTGTCATCTGCTGCTTGTGCTTCACGTTCTTCAGCAGCCTTAATATCGGCATCTGATATACCTTTAACACCTGCGTTTTTTAATTCTTTTAATTGTTCTACACTGTAATTTTTAAAATTAATACCTTGAACCATACACATATTCCCCTTATTTTTACTACCTACATGTATGTTATCGGCTAATTTTCATGAAACTTTAGGATTTTAAGATTTTTATTAAGTTTTGTAAATAAAATTTGTAATAAATAAGGCGGAATTTCAAATCCCGCCTTATTTTTATTCTACTAATTTGTTTATTCTGTTGCAGAAAGCATCTGCTTTAAGTTCTTTGCCTGTAATTTCCGTAAGCAACTCGTTATCATCTTTTGAACCGCCATATTTAAACAAATGCTCATTCAAATACTCGGCAGTCTTATTATTTTCTGTTAATTTACCGAATTTATCAGTTAAGGCATCATATAATTGTGCTTTAATTAATGATGCTCTAAAATAGTTTTGGTAGTATGCAGGATGTGATAAGAAGTGTGGAATAGTTGCCCATTCATTTGTAGCTTCGTCTTGTTCACTTCTACCTTTGTATTTTACGCTCATATCTTTCCATAATTTTTTCAAATCCTGATCAGGATTTTTATACATGTTTCGTTCAAAGTCAATTATTGCCATGCTTGAACCTACAAATGTAGATTCTTCTTTACCCAAAGATTTTTCAAATTTTTCACTAACTTCAGGAGAAATTCTATCTTTTACAAGACCTTCTGTTCTAATCATATCACCCATCATCATAGCAACGGCTTCTGTCATTGTGCTTGTTGTATCTTGTTCTATATAAGGTAATTTAGAATCAGTTTTTACTGTAAATACAGAGTGACCTAATTCGTGCATTAATGTATCAACACTGGATGCATTATCTGTTAAGTTTGCTAAAATTCTTGCGTCTTTACCAGCTTCAATTGGGAATGAGAATCCGTGAGTATTTTTGTTTTCACGAGGGAATAAGTCCAGTGTAATAGGCAATTTATCTATATCATACCCCATGCCTTTATATGCTTTTTTACAAATATCAACAACATCTTCTTTTGATGTAATTACGTCATTAACTTTCTTTTCAGGATCTTCTCCTGCAAGGTATCCAAAATGATAACTTCTTAAATCTTCCGGTTTTACTCCAAAAGCTTCTGATAAGTCTTTTTTAATTCCTGCCATTACTTTGTCGTTTGATTTTTTTGTGTTCTTAGCTACGTCATCTAATAATTTATCAAGTTCTTTTGGTTGAATATCATAATCTTCAGCGATTTTGTAATCAAAATAGTTGTCATAGCCTTTTTTCTTTGCAAAATCATTTCTCATTTTTACAAGTTCAACCAAATCGTCAGCAATTAAATCACCCGATTTAATTTTTGCATCTGCGGCTTTTTTACGGATTTCAGGATTTTTTTCCGATTCCATAATTTTTGAAATTTCTGCTTTTGATACAGGTTTTCCGTCTATTGTCATTTGGTAGGAGTTTAATTTTTGAGAAATCTCATTTTCTTTTTCACTCAATGCTTTAAGTTCTTCTTTAAACTCAATACCGTCACCAAAGGCACTTGTAAGTGTTCTTAATTGTTTTTTTAAGTGTTTTTCACCAACACCGCCCTTATCGTTTATTTCTTTTAATTCAGCATAAACATCTTTATTGTCATAAAATTCGTTTAATTTATCTTCTGCGGCATTCATTTTATCCATATTTTCAGGAGTACTGTTTGTGTAAAAATCCCAGCTGGCTTCTTCTACACCATTAGTTACGGCTTTCATTTTATCTGCTATTTTGTCACGAAGATTTACAAATTTTTGTTCATTATCTTTTATATTTGTCGAAAAACTAACACTATCCATAGGCATAGGTTTGGTTTTTGGCATGTTATTTGTTGTTTGTGTCTGTTGTTTTACGGTGAAATTAGGTAAAATACTTCTTATATCCATTTATAATCCTTTCTTTTATTCTATTGAAGTCCGATAAAATTAAATTTTGCTACAATTTTACTACGGTTTTAACATTTTGTAAAATGAATGACAATAATTACCACTTCTTTGAATAATGATACTACCTTAATTGTTTTAAATTTAAAATCATTTTATACAAATATTGAAGTTCCTTATCTGATAAATTTTCAGTTTCTAATATAATTTTTTCTCTTAAGTTTTCTCTGGGTATAAAATGTTCAAAATCAAATAAATCTTTTTCTTTAACATTTAAGACTGCTATAATTTTTTCAAGTGTATCCGCTGTCATAAATTTTTTTCCACGCTCAATATTGCTTAAATTTGGTGTTTCAAGATTTATCAATTCAGCCAATTTTTCTTGTGTCATTTTTTTTGATTTTCTTATTTCTTGTATTCTGGCACCTAATTTTTTCTTTAAATCTGACATGAGTCCCCCATAAAATTATATTAAGTGCTTTATTCTAAAATTTTAATATTCTTAAATGCTAAAATTATTGACAATATTAATACCAAATGCTAATATTTTAGTATTTTATACTATTTAAACTCTCAAAAATTAGCATTTTAGATTAAAGGAGTAAACATGAAAAAAATTTTAGCATTTACATTGGCAGAAACTTTGATTGTAATGGGGGTAATAGGTGTTGTTGCAGCATTAACTTTACCAAATTTAAATCAATCAACAGGTAATAAAGAAAAAGTTGTAAAATTGCAAAAATTATATTCGAACTTGAATGATGCTCTTGGCAGAGCTGAGGCTGTTTATGGACCTATTAATACTTGGCCTAAAGATGGTAATATGACAGAAAGATTTATGAATCGTTTATTTGAATTCATGAAAGTTTCAAAAAATTGTGGATTAGCTGATAGTAGTAAAACTTGTTGGTCTGAAAGTTTATCAGGTCAACCAAATTATGGTAGTTTTATTACTGCAGATGGTTCAGGAGTTTTTGTTTTTGCCTCTTTTAATTGTGATCAATCTACTATGGTATCAGGTGATAAAAGTTGCGGTTCAATTAAGATTGATATAGACGGTCCGCATAAAGGTAAAAACGAATATGGAATTGACATGTTTTATTTTGCTATTGCTGAGAAACAGGGTATTATACCAAACCATTCAAGGGAATTCAATAATATAAGTTGGATAAATTATCCTACAACATGTTTTGAATGGCACCCATATTGTACAGCTTGGGTAATAGAAAACGGTAACATGGACTATTTAAAAGCTGACAGAAATGGTAAATGTCCAAATGGAACTGTTTTATCAGAAACAAATACAAGTTGTAATTAATTATGCAGATAAATATTCCATATTGCTAACAGTTTGCAGATTTTCTGCGTTTACAAGAAGCGGATACTCTTTTAAATCATTATTTTTAACAAATTCTATCGCTTCTGTTCTGGCTATTTCAAGAATAGCTGTATCTTTTACAATGTCTGCTACAACCATATCAGGCAGACCGCTTTGGCGTACACCCAAAAATTCTCCAGGACCTCTTAATTCAAGGTCTTTTTCAGCAATTACAAACCCGTCATTTGTTTGTGTCATAATTTCAAGTCTTGCTCGGGTTTCAGGATTTCGTGTTGACGATGATAAAACACAGTATGATTGATGTTCACATCTGCCGACACGTCCTCTTAATTGATGTAATTGGGATAAACCAAATCTTTCGGCATTTTCAATTATCATAACCGTTGCGTTTGGAACATCTACACCGACTTCAACAACTGTTGTTGAAACTAAAATATCATAATCGCCATTTTTGAAATCGTGCATAACTTTATCTTTTTCATCATTTTTAAGTTTTCCGTGCAGAAGTCCTATTTTTAAATCGGGAAATACCTCATTTTGTAACTTTTCAGCCTCTACTGTTGCTGCTTTTGCTGACAGAGTTTCGCTTTCGTCAATAAGCGGATAAACAATATATGCCTGTCTGCCTTGTGAAATTTGTTGACGTATAAGATTATAAATTTGTTTTTTTGAATTAGAAAGAGCTGTTTTTATTGGTTTTCTGCCTTTTGGTAATTCATCAATAATTGTCAAATCCAAATCGCCATGAACAGAAAGTGCAAGTGTTCTTGGAATTGGTGTTGCTGTCATTGTTAAGATTTGTGGTGATTGTGCTTTTTTACTCAATTCAAGTCTTTGTTTAACGCCAAATCTATGCTGCTCATCAATTACAACCGCTCCCAGATTAGCAAATTCAACATTATCCTGAATTAGTGCATGAGTTCCAACTGCAATATGTGTTTGACCATTTGCCAAATTGGTTTCTTGTTTTTTACGTTCTTTTTTACCCAAACTGCCCAAAAATAATCCCACATGCAAACCCATTGGTGTAAGCCAGTTAGTAAGATTATTATAATGTTGTTGTGCAAGAATTTCCGTTGGTGCCATAATTGCACCCTGATATCCGCATTCAACTGCGGCTAAAAGCATTATACATGATACGACTGTTTTTCCGCTGCCTACATCCCCTTGTAAAAGTCTTTGCATTGGCTCATCCGACTGCATATCGTTTAAAATTTCATTTACTGCGTTTTTTTGTGCATTTGTAAGTTCAAACGGAAGATTTTTTATAAAATTCATCACAAGACCGTCTTGTTTTACGTTAAATTTCAATGAATTATGTTTGTTTTTATTTTGTTCTCTTAAGCGTGCAAGACGCATTTGTGCTATAAAAAATTCTTCAAATACAAGTGAAAATCTTGCTTGTTCCAGCTTTTCCATTGTTTGTGGATAGTGCATCTGGCAAACTGCTTCTGCTTTTTCCATAATATTGTATTTTTTACGCAAGTAATCGGGTAAAATGGTTTTAATAGTCGGCTTAAAAGTTTCTAAAGCATTAAAAATGGCTTTACGCAGAGTTTTCATGTTCAAATTTTCACTTAAAGGATATATCGGAACTATTCTGCCTAAATTAAGATTTGAGTTATTAAAAATATCATCTGCAATTATAGAATAAGTGGGTTTATCAATAGTTTTTTGCATATTGTATTTGTTAAGTTTAACTTCCCCTGATACCATTATTCCTAAACCAACAGGAAACTGTGCTTTTGAACGTTCTAAAATAAATCTGTTTGATTTTGCCTGAAAGAAATTCAATTCTATTGCACCTGTTTCATCGGCAATTTTAACCTTTATAACTCCAAGATTATTTTTTGTCGTGAATGATTGAGTTGACTTAATAAACCCAAAAATCGTAGTTTTTTCACCTTCTTCAAGCTCTTTTATGAAAGTTCTTCCCGAATAATCAATATGACGTTTCGGAAAATAATAAATTAAATCATTTGCGGTATAAATATTTAATTTATTCAATAAATAAGCTATTTTTGGACCTACCCCTTTAACATAAGTAACATCGCATTTGTCAGGCATTCTTATATCAATTTTTTCAGGTTCTTTTTTATTTTGCGGATTTAATTCTTCATTCATAACCGCACGAAATCGGTTTAAAATTTTTCTTCTAACAGGCATGGATTCTACTGCATAACGGTCAAAAGCTTCCATTAAAACTCGCCATTTTGGATTTTTTGTTGCTTTATATTCTTTCAAAATTTCAGATTTTATAAATTTTGAAAAGACTTGCCTTTTACCCTCGATGTTTATGTAGCCGTATTTAATTTCTATTTCAACAGCTTGATGCAGTTTATCTATATTTTCCATTAACGAGCCTTATCAACTACTGATTGAACGTAATTATTCACAAAATACTTATTAGCAACACGTTTTACATCTTCTGCCGTTACCTCTTGAATTAATTTTGTATATTTTTCAACAAAATCAAAACCTCTGTCTGTAACTTCATACATTGCTAATGCTCCGGCTTTATCAAGATTTGTTTCCAATGCCATTACAAAATGACCTATAAGTTGGTCTTTTGCTTCTTGAAGTTCTTTTTCACTTACACGTTCTTTTTTCAAAATATCTATTTGTTTTAGCATATTATCTATGGATTTATTTACATTTTTAGGATTTGTACCAATATATAAAGTAAATTTACCCCTGAGAACGTTTGGTGAAAAACCGGAACCTATTTGATATGCAAGACCTTGTTGTTCCCTCAAACGAACAAATAATCTTGAACTCATGCCTGTTCCCAAAAATGAATCTATTACCTGTAATGTTGCATAATCTTTAAGATTTTGCACACCATCAGTTTGCCAGCCAATAAATATCCAAGCGGTTTGTAAATCTTTTATAGGTGTTGTAATTTTCTTTATTGTTGTGCGTTTTGGAATATCGTTTTTATGTTCCGCAAAAGTAAATTTTTTACCTTGTTTAGAATTAAAAATTTCCGACATTTGATTAATTATATATTGTTCATCAACATCACCATTTACAGATATGATAAGGTTTTGAGGATAAAATATGGTTTTGTAATAATCTAAAATGTCTGATTTTTTTATTTTTGGCAGTGCTTTTTCAAGTTGTTTTGTTGTATTTGAATAAAGTGAACCTGCAAATATTTCCGAATTATATTCTTCCATCGCACGCTTAATTGGCACATCACGACTTGATTTTATATTTTCTGCCATAAGTTTTCGTGTTTTTTCAATTTCCGTATCATCAAAAGTTGCATTATTTACAATTTCATTCAATAATTCCATTGTAAGAGGAATTTGCTGTTTCGTGGTCACAATGTTCAAAATATAATCATCAGGTGACGATGCAGGAGATATTTTTATTCCGCTTTCATCTAAAACTTTTGCTAATTCGATTTGAGAATATTTTTTTGTACCTTTCATCATTGTTGATGACATAATATTTGCAGTTCCGCAAATCTTTTCAAAAAATTCTCCACCCCTTGCTCTAATCGCAAATGCTACAATATCATTTGTATTGTTTTTGTTTATAAGAAGTGTTGAACCGGTATCAAGTATGTACTTATTTGTGTTATATGCCGTTTTTATAAGTTTTGCATTATGTTTTTTTTGTTGTTCCTCACATTTACATTGTTCAGTTTCCACATAAGTTTTTGGCATAACAATAGAAACAGCAGATTTATTTTCACCTAAATATTTTCTTGCAACACGATTTACATCTTCTGCTGTAACTTTTTTTATACTGTCAAGATAACCGTTATAATTTTTATCATCACCGGTAATTGTAACAGTATAACCCATTTCCATTGCTATATTTGAAATAGATTCTCTTGAGTAATGTGTATCTCGTTCTATAATATTTTTTGCTTTTTCAACTTCAGCTTCGGTTACACCATATTGTTGAACATTTTTAATTTCATCAAATATTGCTTTTTTTAGATTTTCTTTGTTTTGAGGTTCAAAGTTTGCACTTATGTAAAATATTCCGTCATCTTTGAATGAACCGTTGCTAGCACCAATTGAATTTGTAAGTTGTTTTTGTTCTTTTATGTTTTGATAAAATCTTGAAGAACGACCGTCACCTAAAATTGTTGCTAAAACATCAAGTGCAAATTCGTCTTTGTGAACCGCATTTGTACCTCTAAAACCAATCATCATGTATGCAGAATTACAGTCAAATTTTTCTTCTTTAATTCTTTGTGTTGTAATTGGAGGTTCTTTTTTATAACAGTGCTTTTCCAGTTTTCTTGGTGAAATTGTAAATGCGTGCTGAACTTTTTTTGCTGTTTCATCCGGTTCAACATCACCTACAACAATGGTTATCATATTTTCCGGAGAATAATGTTTTTTGTAATAATCAAATATTTCATCTCTTGTTATTTTTTCTATAATTTCTTTTGTTCCTATAACCTGTCTTTTGTATGGATGAACTTTATAAATTAATTCATTTAAATTGTCGTATACTAAATCATTTGGTGAATTTTTATCTTTTGCAATTTCTTCTATTACAACAAGTCTTTCTCTATCCATTTCCGCCTGTGGAATTGCAGGATTTAACAACATATCAGCATGCAAATTTAGTGCTAAATCAAAATCTTTTGACGGAATTTTTATGTAATAATGAGTGAAATCCTTACTTGTAGCAGCATTTGTTACTGCTCCCTTTGATTCTAATAATTTATCAAAAGTTCCTAAAGGATTTTTTTCTGTTCCTTTAAAAAATAAATGTTCTAAAAAGTGTGAAACACCGTTATTTTTGTCGTTTTCATTTATAGAACCTGTTTTAATCCAAGTATCAATAATTACAATAGGATTTGAGCTTACTTGTTTAACAATAACCGTATGACCGTTATCAAATTTATAAACATTATAATCACTTGCAAAAACACCTGTTCCGCAAATTATAACAAACAACAACACTAAATATTTTTTCATATATATCCCCTTTTTTAGATATTTTATACGAAAAAATAACTCGTTTCAACTAACCCGTTGAATTATTCGTTTTTATTATCTTCTTCTTCTTCAAGTTGAGGATGTCTTACAATGAGAAGTTTAGTAATTCTTACACCGTCAATTTCTTTTACCTGAATGGTCATATCTTTCCATTCAACAGAGTCATCAAGTTGTGCAATTCTGCCCAAAAGTTTAAGAACTACACCTCCAACAGTGTCAACGTCTTCTTCTTCAAATTCAGCTTCATCAACATTAAAAAATTCAGCCATTTCGTCAAGTCTAAGCATTGCGTTGGCTTCATAAGTATTTTCACCGATTTCTTTGATATCAACTTCTTCTACTTCATCAAATTCGTCTTGAACTTCACCAAAAATTTCTTCAAATACGTCTTCAAGTGTAATAATACCTGCTGTTCCACCATACTCGTCAATTACAATTGCTATTTGACCTTGACATTTTTTAAATTCTCTAACCGCATTATCCATTGTAATTGTTTCAGGAACAAACAATATTGGTCTTATTAATTTATCCAAAGCAAATTCATGCTCTTTCAAACTCGTTGTATATAAATCTTTAACATGAAGAAAACCTTTTATATGGTCTAAATCTTCTTCATAAACAGGATATCTTGTATATTGATTTTCTCTTGTTAATTGTTTTAATTCTTCCAAAGTTATGTCGTCAGGAATACATACCATATCTGTTCTTGGAATCATTACTTCTTTTGCATTCAAATCAGAGAATTTAAACGCATTATGCAACATTTCTTTTTCTGTTTCATTAAGCACACCCTCTTTATAACTTGCATCTACAAGCATATCAAGTTCTTCTGTTGAATGAGCAAAAGTGCTTTTAGGTCGTTCTATTTTTAATATTTTCAAAATCAAATTACAAAAATTATTTAGTAAAATTACAAGCGGATTGAATATTGTAGCAATAAAATTTGTTGGTTTTGCAATTAATAGAGCAGTTTTTTCCGTATATTGCAAAGCAATCAATTTAGGTGCTTGTTCACCAATTGAAACATGTAAAAATGTTATCAAAGAAAATGCTATAATTGCGGAAATTGTATGTATTGCCACACCTTGTGCTGCTTGCGGCAGAAAATTAAATACAGGTTCAACTATACTTGCGATAGTCGCTTCACCAACCCAACCAAGAGCAACACTGGAAATCGTTACACCAAGCTGTGCCGCACCTACAATTCTATCCATATCTTCTATTTGTTCAAGTACCAAATCAGCAGTTTTATTGCCTTGTTTTGATAATTCTTCCATACGAGTTCTTCTGACTCTTACCATAGAAAATTCTGACGCTACAAAAAATGCATTTGATAACAATAAAAATGCAACAATAAGTAAATTTATAATCGTACTGACATAATCCATATAAAAAATTTATCCTCTATAAATTCCATTCTATAATACATCATGAAAAAATGCAAATATTCGTGTTAATATATTAGTCAAGAGGATAATATTTTGAGATTAGATAAATTTTTAAAAGTTTCAAGATTAATTAAAAGAAGAACATTAGCTAAGGATG
>DFEL01000089.1 GCA_002369055.1 Cyanobacteria bacterium UBA3803 | reverse complement strand
TGCATTAACATCTTCAGAAATGCCTAATTTATTGATAGAAGATAAACCTGTTTGGACAACAGAAACACCTGTCAATGAAATTATAAAAGAGTATGAAAAATTAGAAATTAACGCAGACAGCATATATATAATTGCAGGTTTAGAACTTGGATACATGCTTCATTTTTTCTATGATAACTGTCCAGGTAAAATAGTTTTATATGAACCGTCATTAGAAAACATAAAATATACATTAAAAAGAGTGTTATTAATTAACGAACTTAGAGATGAAAGAATATATTTAGCAACAACAATGAACGAGTTAGATAAAATTCTTGATGATTTAATGGACACAAGACACAACATATACCTAACCGCAAATGAATTTTATCAAAACAAATATTGTGATGATATAAAACTTATTCAAACAAAAATTAATTCTTACAAATTAACAGCATATAAAAAAGGTGAAAACTTAAAATTAAATATCGGGCCCGGACACTGGGTCTATAAAGACTGGCGAACAATGGATTGTTACAGAAATGCGGATTTTGAAATTGATTTAAGGAATTTTAACAAATTTGATATTGAAGATAACTGCATAGAAAAAGTGTTTTCATCCCATTGCTTTGAGCATATAACCGATGAAGATATACAAAAAGTTTTTGATGAACTGTACAGAACAATGAAAAAAGGAGCTATCTTAAGATTTAGTTGTCCTGATGCAGAAAAAGCGATTAATGCATATAAAAATAATGATGTTAATTGGTTTAGTTGGGTAAAACAAGCACCAATACACGAAATGTTATTAAACGTATTTGTGAGCTATGAAAAATTTGCAGGTGGTCCAATAGCATCTAAAGCTGAAGTTGATGAAAAACTAAATACACTAACAATTGATGATTTTATAAAATGGTGCGTAAGCCTAAAAGATATCACAAGACCATATATTGCACATACTAACGGAATATATTTTGAAAAAATGCAAAATATGTTAAAAAAATCAGGATTTACGAACATTACTAAAAGCGACTATATGAAATCAAAAGACGAAGAATTGAGGGATGAGCATTTTGATAAATACCCTGAAATCAGTCTTTATGTCGAATGTGAAAAATAATAATTATTAAAAGGGACAGATAAATGTTTAAATGTAAAGAATGCGGAACTGAATATCAAACAAAACCGGATTATTGTGATTGCGGAAACGATACTTTTGAGGAAGTTTTACCGCCCAAACCTGCTGAAAGAGAAAATACAACAGTTGAAACAAAAGACGACATGTGGGTTGAAGAAAATGGGTTTGGTTATCCAATAGATGAAAAATCTTATAATAATATGCAAAAAGAATCAGAAATGAGAACAGTTAAAAATAATGTTCAAACTGTTCAACCATACGCTATTATTACATTTGCAGTTTGTTTAATTTTGTCATTATTAATAATTTTGTTTGCTTTTAATCCTAAAAACATTTCCGAACAAAATTCTAATACAAAATCGGAAACGATAAAAACACAGCAAGTTCCTTCAATAGAAAAAATATGGAACAATTCAACAGAAGGACTTTCCGAATACCAAAGTAAAGCAAAAGTTGAACAAACGGAACAAACAAAACCAATAGTTAAACAGGAAGAAACTTCAAAAAAAAAAATTGAAGTAACAAAACCTAAAAAACAAGAAGTTAAATCTACCGTAAAAACAATACCAACAACGGCAAAAACTACAAATAATATTCAAAAAACAAAAACACAAATTCAGCAAAAAATCACACCTTCTGCAAATACTACTCAGGCAAACAAACCAAAAGCAAATCCTCAAGAAATTGCTAACTATAATATAAAATTAAGAAATCATATTGCATCAAAAATAAATTTTTTAAGCATTGTTGGTGACGGAACTTGTACATTTTCATTTAAAGTTACTTCAGACGGAACATTAACAAATAAAAAAGCAACTAAACTTTCTGAAAACGAAAGTCTAAACGAAGCAGTATATAATGCTTTAAGACAAGTTTACTCATATAACGCTCCACCTATTGGTTACAAGAGCGAAATGCTTAATTTAACCGTAAAAATGTATAATAACAGCTATGAAGTTTATTTAAACTAATTTTTTATAAATTCATATTGTTGTTGATTTTGAACAGGCATTTCTTTTGGTGCAGTAGTCATAGACTGAGTAAGCACAGTTGAAAAATCAGACAAATTATTAACTCGATACATTTTTCCGCCAGTTGTATCTGCAAGGCAAGATAATTTACCGTTAAACCAACCTGATACAAGCACAACATCTATTGAAATATCATTTCTTTGAGTCATTAATTTTTTAGCAAAAGCACAAGGATCGCCACCGCAATTTTCACCGCCATCAGTAATTAAAACTATCTTTTTAGAATAATCTTTGCTCATATTTGCAAAATCTTGGTTAATTGCCCTGTCTAAAGCATAAACAAGCGGAGTTGCACCACCAATTGAAACAGAGTTCATACCATTTAAAAGGTTTGTTGGATTTGCTAGAGTAATTGGAGCAACTTGAGCAGTAGCAGAACAATAACCTGAAGTTGAACCTATTGTTTGATTTACCTGTGAAACAACTTTATATTTACCATTCTTTTTGACAACTTTTTTAACTTCTGCCAGCACAGTGTTATTGTTAGGATTAGAGCCAAAATTATCATGCCCAAAAACTCTGAAACCAACATTTGTTGAAGAAGGTATTTGTGCAATAATTTGCGACATTGCCTGTTTAGCCTGAACAATCCAATTCGACATACTTCCCGAATAATCCATAACAAGTTCAATCGTACCAACAGAATTAGCATTTACGGTATTTGAAGATACGTAATTTGAAGCATTATATACATTATAAGGATTTGCCGTATTTACACTTGGTGAAACAACTTTTCCGTTATTTTTAACTACACCTGAGGTATTAACTTTATATTTTGCGGCAAAAGCACTTCCCGCAACCACAAAAAATAATAAAAATAATATTAAAAATTTCTTCATATACATTACCCTTTTTATACATTTTAGCATAAAATATTATTATATAGAAAGTCGGGTAGGAATGATTTTATTTTTAACATCACTTATATTATTAATTTTAGGATATTTCACATACGCAAAAGTTGTTGAAAAAATCTGGGGCATAGACGAAAATTTTGAACCTCCTGCCGTTAAATTAAATGACGGAGTTGACTATGTACAAATGCCACTTTGGCGAATATTTTTAATTCAATTTCTGAATATTGCGGGATTAGGCCCTGTTTTTGGAGCAATACTTGGTGCAATATACGGCCCTGTTGCATTACTTTGGATAGTATTAGGCTGCATATTTGCAGGCGGTGTTCACGACTATCTTGTTGGTATGATATCCGTAAGAAATAGCGGAAAATCAATTGTCGATGTAACAGAAAAAATCTTTGGCAAGTATTTTAAATTTGTTTTTCTTATATTCTTTATTGGACTTTTACTTTTATTAGGAACCGTGTTTGCGATAAATCCTGCAAAAATGCTTGCTAATTTATCACATACACAACTAATATGGTGGATAATTGCAGTTTTTGGCTACTATTTTCTTGCAACCCTGTTGCCTGTTGATAAAATTATCGGCAGATTTTATCCTTATTTTGCAGGTTTGCTTGTTGTAATGACTGTATTATTAATCACAGTCTTAATATTATCGGGCAAACCTCTATATCCTCATCTAACTTTTTCAAATTTACATCCTGAACATGAAAATATTTTTCCACTGTTATTTATAACAATTGCCTGCGGTGCGATAAGCGGCTTTCACGCAACACAAACACCAATTATGGCAAGATGTTTGCCTAATGAAAAATACGGAAGAATTATTTTTTATGGTGCAATGGTAACAGAAGGCATTATAGCATTAATTTGGGCAACACTTTCAATCGCTTTTTACAACGAAACAGGAGGACTTTTAAACGCAATAAATACACTTGGACAAGGTGGAGTTGTATCAGAAATATCTATGGGCTTACTCGGTAAAATTGGCGGAACTTTAACGGTATTATCAATAGTTATATTATCTATAACTTCAGGAGATACGGCTTTTCGTTCTATAAGATTAACCATAGCCGAAACTGCTAATATAAATCAAACAAAAATGCTTAACAGACTTTTTTTAAGTGCAATTATACTTGGTATCGGCATATTTTTGAGCAGATTTAACTTGACAACATTATGGCAATACTTTGGTTGGGCAAATCAGGCTTTATCATCATTGGTTCTATGGACAATTACTTATTACTTGGCAAAAAAGGGGAAAAATTATATCATAACTCTTATTCCGGCCTTATTTATGACGGCTGTTGTAATAAGTTATATCCTACAAGTAAAAATCGGATTATCCTTGACACCATTTATAGCAAATTCCGTTGGAATTATATCCGCAATAATTGCATTAATAATATTTTTCTTGCGTAAAAATAATATAAAATTACAAAATTAAAAAACAATTAAAGCATAACGTGGAAGCTTATACAATGAATACTCACTTTTGATTATACCAATTTCTTGATAATGCAAACCTAAATCATCACATAATTGTTTTTGGAGCCAATACTCTGTTTCACATTGATTTACGATAAACATAAGACCGCCTTCAGCCAAACACTCTTTAGCATGAGCCAACATTTGTGTAGGTTTAAAATA
>DFEL01000064.1 GCA_002369055.1 Cyanobacteria bacterium UBA3803 | reverse complement strand
AATGCCACTAAAGAAATGGATACTTTTACAGCAAGAAGATTAACTAAAAATGTAATGAAAATAGTTAATGATTTTGTAAAAGAAAAACAATCTAATTTTGAAGCACCTACTGTGGAAGAAATACAAGATATTGTTGAAAAAGTACTTTTATCATCAGAATACAAACAAACAGCAAAATCTTACATTTTGTACCGTGAACAACACAAAAGAATGAGAGATTTTGCAAAAAATGCTTCTGTTAACATGATTGATGATTACTTAGAGCAATTAGACTGGCAGGTAAATGAAAATTCAAACATGAGTTACTCAATTCAAGGACTGAACAATTATCTTGCTTCTGCAATGAGTAAAAATTACTGGTTAAATAAAATATATCCGACAGAAATAAAAGAAGCACATGAAAATGGTGATATACATTTACATGATTTAAATATAATATCAGTTTATTGTGTAGGATGGGATTTAAAAGACTTGTTAACAGAAGGTTTTACGGGAGTTGTCGGCAAAGTTGCTTCAAGACCTGCAAAACATTTAAAAACTGCTTTAGGTCAGATTGTTAATTTTTTATATACCATGCAGGGAGAAAGTGCAGGTGCTCAGGCATTTTCTAATTTTGACACATTACTTGCACCTTTCGTAAGATACGACAAACTAAACTATAATCAGGTAAAACAATCCATTCAGGAATTCGTATTTAATATGAATGTTCCGACACGTGTTGGTTTTCAAACACCATTTTCAAATATAACTATGGATTTGGTTGTTCCATCATATTACAAAGACCAATGCGTAATTATTGGCGGAGAAATGATGGAAGAAACTTATGGTGAATTCCAAGAAGAAATGAACATGATAAATAAAGCATTTTTTGAAGTCATGATGGAAGGCGATGCTTCAGGCAGAGTATTTACATTCCCAATTCCGACTTATAATATTACAAAAGACTTTGAGTGGGATAATCCTGCACTTGAAGGTTTATGGGAAATGACTGCAAAGTACGGTATTCCTTATTTTTCAAACTTCATAAACTCGGATATGAATCCTGAAGATGCTCGTTCTATGTGTTGCAGGTTAAGAATTGATAACAGACAACTTGAATACAGAGGTGGCGGACTTTTTGGTTCAAATCCGCTAACAGGTTCTATCGGAGTTGTTACAATTAATTTGCCAAAAATAGCATACTTAGCAAATACTAAAGAAGAATTTTTTGAAATTCTTAATGACCGCATGGAACTTGCAAAAGACTCTTTGGAAATTAAACGTAAATTACTGGAAAAACTAACTGAAGCAAATTTATATCCATATACAAAATTTTACTTAAGAGATATCAAAGCAAGGTTTGGAGTATATTGGAAAAATCATTTTTCTACAATTGGTTTAATAGGTATGAATGAGGCGTGCGAAAATCTGTTAAACTGTTCTATTGCAGATGAAGAAGGACATAAGTTTGCACTTGAAGTAATGGACTATATGAGAGATTTGATTGTAAAATTTCAAGAAGAAACAGGCAACAACTATAACCTTGAAGCCACTCCGGCAGAAGGTACAAGTTATCGCCTTGCAAAATTAGATAAGAAAAATCTTGTTGATATCAAATGTGCAAATGATGAACAGTATTATTCGCAAGGTGCAGAACCGTATTATTCAAATTCAACACAACTGCCTGTAAACTGCACTGATGATATTTTTGAATTACTTGACCATCAAGACGATTTACAAACAAAATATACAGGAGGAACAGTTGTTCACATATTTGCAGGTGAAAGAATAAATGATACAAAAACAATGAAAAATCTTGTTAAAAAGATTTGTGAAAATTATCATTTGCCATACTTTACATTCTCTCCAACATTCTCTGTTTGCCCTACTCATGGATACATTTCAGGCGAACATGAATCTTGTCCTCACTGCAAAAGCGAATGTGAAATTTATTCCAGAATAGTCGGTTACATCCGCCCTGTAAGTCAATGGAATAAAGGTAAAAAAGCTGAATTTCAAAACAGGAAAACTTTTGATATGGCTTATGCTGGAGAATGCTGTTGTTAAAAATAGCAGGTATTCAAAAAACAACATTATTAGATTATCCGACAAAAGTTGCAGCCATTGTATTTACACAAGGCTGCAACTTTAGATGCGGGTACTGCCATAATCCTGATTTATTGGAGCAAAATAAAAATACTGATTTTTTACCTGAAAATTTTATATCTTTTTTAAAAACACGACAAGGAAAACTTGACGGTGTTGTAATTACAGGCGGAGAACCAACACTTCAATCAGGACTTTATGATTTTATAAAACAAATAAAACAACTTGATTTTGCAGTTAAACTTGATACTAACGGAACAAATCCCAAAATTCTTAAAAAACTTTTAAGCGAAAATTTAGTTGATTATATCGCAATGGATATAAAAGCTCCGATTGAAAAATATTCCGAAATTACAGGCATTAATGTAAACACGAATAACATAAAAACAAGCATAGATTTAATTATAAAAAGCCTAACCGAATACGAATTTAGAACAACAGTATTAAAATCTCAACTTAGTTTTGAAGATTTTGACAAAATCGGACAAACTATCAAAGGTGCAAATTTATATTATTTGCAAAAATTTGTACCAAATAAAATATAT
>DFEL01000145.1 GCA_002369055.1 Cyanobacteria bacterium UBA3803 | reverse complement strand
TGACATAGCAAGCGTTTTAAGACTCCACAGGTTCGGGTCCAACCCAGGTAGTTTTAAGAGTTTGCGTATATAGATACTCATGATACTTCCTGGGTTTTAATGGGACATTTGATGGGTATAGACTGTCAGAGAGATTGATATAGAGAATCAGTAAAAATTGAACAATTTGTAAAATTTTGATGTAAAAACGAACCAATTTCGAGCAAAATTTGGCAAAAAATTCGATTTTCGGAAATTTCAAAACTTTCTGCCAATTTGTTTAAAACTCCCTGTCAATTTGTTCAATACTTACTGTCAAAAAGTTCAAAACTCTCTGATAATTTTTTAATGTCATTAAAATTCCAAAATCCCTGTAAATTGCTATGGTTAATTTTTGTTTTATATCAAGAATAATCAAATTAAAAAGATAATGTTTTCGAGACTTTCCGATAATTAATACATACTCCGCCTTCAAACAGGACATCATTAATGAGAGTTAATGAATTTTTATTTGTAAATAATTTAAATTATTTACCACAAATTATATAATACGTTTATACAAATATTTTTGAAATTCACAGAATGTTGAACGAATATCGCCAATATTACCAAGTTCTTGCACAGCATTGGCTGGAGATCCATATTTTAGGTTTATTAATGCTCCGATTCTTTCATCGTCAAGTTCCGTTACACCATTTTTAATATATTGTTTTAATACAAAATCAATGAATGCATGTTGACGAGACTGGATATTGTCAAAAATTAAAACTTTACTGTTATCAACTCTTTCTTGGCGAGTAATCATATTTTCTGAATATGCAATATAAATCAAGACATCAAATATATCGCTATTTGGGGCATTTATTATTTCTTTTATTTTTTCAAAATTTTCTACGCTATAACCACTATTTTTAAGGTTATTAAGCAATTGTTTTCTTGTCTCAGGTTTAGACCAAATTTCTCTTAATTCATCTTCTGATTTAAAGAAATTAGGAAGATTATGGAATAATTTTTCTATAAATTCTTTAGCAGATATAGGTTTCCCGCTTGCATCCCAAAAAGAAGTATGAGTATCTATAATTTCAACTTCTCTCCCTCTGCCAAGTTTAATTGTTGTAATTTGTCTTGGTTCAGGGCCGGGTTCAGGTGGATCTACTATTATCGGGGGATCTTTTGGTTTTCTTGGATCTCGAGGTTCACCTGTTATCGGAGGTTCAGGTTCACCATCCCAAGTCGGATCTTTAAAGTTTTCACTTGCTCCGACAAAATCATAAATCGTAAAATATGCTTTTCCGTCATATAATCTTGTTCCACGACCAATAATTTGTTTAAATTCAATCATTGAATTAACAGGTCGCATAAGAACAATATTGCGTATATTTAAAGCATCTACACCTGTTGAAAGTTTTTGTGAAGTCGTAAGAATTGTCGGAATCGTTTTATCATTGTCTTGGAATTTTCTTAAAAATTCTTCGCCACGTTCCCCATCATTAGCAGTAACTCTTACGCAATAATCAGTATTAGTTGTAACTGTTTTCTCCTGATTAATAATATCTCTTACAAATGCTGCGTGTTCTTGAGTAGCACAAAATGCAAGAGTTTTTTCATTTTGATTAATCTCACTCATAAACCTTTTAACTCTCGCAACTTCTCGTTCGGGCATTTTTATTTTGCGGTTAAAATCGCTTTCTGTATAAGTTTTTTCTTTATCAATATCACCTTCAATATCATCTGCTGCATTATATTCATAAGTTCCCATATTATCATTGATTTCACGAACTCTAAATGGAGTTAAGAAACCGTCATTTATAGCTTCTTTTAGTGAATATTGATAAACTGGTTCACCAAAATATTTATAAGTATCAGCATTCACATCACGTTTTGGAGTTGCTGTTAACCCTAATTGAACAGCAGAATCAAAATAGTTAAGTATTTCTCGCCATTGGCTTTCGTCATTAGCACCGCCTCTATGACATTCATCAATAATTATGAAATCGAAGAAATCTTTTTTATACTGTCCAAAATACGGTGTGTCATTTGGTCCTGACATAAAGGTTTGAAATATTGTAAAGAAAATATGTTGAGCAGTTGGAACTTTCCCATCTTTTCTTATTTCATCAGGTTTAATTCTTTTTAAAGCATCTTGGGGGAATGCTCCAAACGCATTGAATGCTTGATTTGCAAGAATATTTCTATCAGCTAAAAACAATATTCTTGGTGCCCTTTGTCCTATTTCTTTCAAATTCCATTTTGAATTGAACAACTTCCAAACAATCTGAAATGCGATACAAGTTTTACCCGTTCCTGTTGCAAGTGTGAGCAGAATTCTCTTTTTACCCTGTGCCATTGCCTTAATAACTGAGTTTATGGCGTTTAACTGATAATATCTTGGTTCGAACATTGCACCGGATTCAAACGGAACAGATGTCAGAAGATTCCATAATTCAGAATCTTCTGTATAAGTCATCTCCCAAAGTTCATCAGGAGTAGGGTATTTATCAACCTCTTTTTCTTCACCTGTTTGCATATCTATTTGGTAAATCTTATGACCGTTGGTCGAATATGTATAGCGGACTTTCAGAAGATTTGCATATTTTTTTGCTTGCGCAACTCCTTCAGAATAGTCTAATGAACTCTTTTTGGCTTCAATTATTCCGATAATTACATTGTTATAAATCAATGCATAATCGGCACTCAAACCTTTAGCACGGTTCTTTGAATCAATAATACGACCTTTAGAAATCGGATATTCTCTTGCTACACGAATTTTATCAGAACGAACCCAACCTGATTCAACCAATTTTGGATCTATCAATTCTGCTCTTGTATCTGCTTCTGAATTTCTAAAATCAATATCAGTCATTAGATTCCTCTTGAGTATTAACAACGTATTTTTGTTTAGAACTGTTTGCCTTTTCAGGAATTGTGCGAACAAGCAAACCTTGTTCTAATAATGGATTAATAACACGACGAAGTACATTATTTTTGGATTTAAGTCCAAGATACTCCAATATTTCTACTGCTGTCTTTGGTATTATGCAGAATTCCATTACCCGTTTTTGATTTTTTGACTGTAGTACTTTTGTACCAACTGTATCACTCAACTGTGTCATTTTTGTACCAACTGTATCACTTTTTTGTGTACTAGAGAAAAATTCATGTTTTACAGTGATGTGAAAAATATTTCCATCCTCAATAACGGGGTCAAAGCCCGTATAAGCATTGCAATATTTGAATAATTTAGGAATACCTGTTCCAAAATCTTCAACATAGCCCATAGCCCTAAAAATCTTTACTATATTTGGATTTTTAGAGAAATTTTCTGTATTTTGCAGAGTAATAAAACCTCTTATATGTGGTTTATTACTATTTTCTGCAATAATTTCATTCTTTTTTATTATTAGCTTTGTTGGTTCAGCTCCGGAATATTCTTTATGCACAAGCATATTTGCAATAATCTCTCTGAAAATATTGTTTCGTAAATCTATTCTTTGTGTACCTTCAAGATAAAAGGGACTTGGCAAATGCTTTTCAATGAAAGCGGAAGCTTGTTCTAAACAATCAATAAGATTAGTTTGTAACGTAATCCTATCATCATATCTTTCAGGATTATCAACACATTTAGCAAGCTCAAATTTAAAACTTGGAACAACAGAGGCAATTTGTTCATCTGTACCAAATAGCAAAACTCCTGCAAGAGTTACACCTTCTTGATTTGTTGTATAATTTCTGCGATAAAGTTTATTTCTGCGTAAAAACTCTTTTGTATCTAAATCACTCCAGTCATTACTTGCGTTGTTAATTTTTGCAATCTTTTTTACTTTTGCAATTAAATCTGTTCGCAATTCTTCAACGGGTAAATATGGAAAAATTTGGTTTTCAGAGTATGAATTATCAGTTAATAAGTATAGTTTTGCAACTTCTTCGGCTATATCTGTAATATCCGAATCAGATTCATGATTTCTTTTATAAATTCGACTTTTATATCTGTATACATTGGAAGCATTTGGAACAATTATATATAAAATAGTTTTACCTTCATACTCAATGTCGTTAATATTCAAATAAATTACAGGATTTAAAAGTTCAGGGTTGTTAATTGAAGTAACAAATTTTGTTTTAATTTGATCGATAGATTTTGGATTTACACCAATAACAGTCCCGTCATCTTCAACTCCAAGAATCAGAGTTCCTCCGTCAGTATTTAGAAACGCACAAATTGATTCAAATGCATCATTTGGAAAATCATTTTTTGCTTTCTTAAACTCTACATGCTGATTTTCACCACCGGCTATTAACTTTTTAATTTGTTCAATCATAAATTTATTATATACTAAAATTCAATTATATTTTTTCCGTTTTCATTTTTTGTGATTATATTTTTACACTTATTTGTTGGCATTAAAATAGAAATATCTTGTATTGGTTCTATATTAAACATAAAAGGGGTGTTATAATTTTTATTTTGAATAGCAAGCCTCCATTCTGATTGGTGTTTATATTTATCAGATTTTCTAAATGCTTCTATTTCTCCATTATAAGTGTTAAAGTCGATATATTCTATTCTTTTGGTTTCTGCATATTCAATTTCTTTTGTTTCACTTAGTTTATCCAATGTGTATTTTAATCTTTTCATAAATTCAAATGGGTTATATATAACTAACATATATTCACCAAATTTTTTCAAGCGGTTATCAAAAAAAGTTTGGTTATATGATTCAAAAGTATCATTTTGAAGTCTGCAAAACATAGAAAATAAATGCGTAAATTTTTTATGATTTAATTTTTTAGATTTTAAAATAACATTAATTAATCCTGATTCAGCATTTATTTCATATCCATTTACGATAAAATTACAATTATTACCTTGAGAAATGCTTGTTGCATTTTCATTCGGATCATATTGTTCACTGTTTTCACATTTTTCAAAATATTCAAAAGTATTGCAATATATTAATCCTTCATTTTGTAATTGCAATAAATGTTCTTTTTCTCCAAATTTAATAAAAACTCCTAAAAACATTTACAATTCTCCGTTGAAGGCTTTTTGGAGGATGGATTGTTTTAGTTCGTCTAGGTCTTGAAGTTTTTGAGTGTAGATTTGTTCAAGATTTTTTGTTTGCTCCTGAAGTTCATCAAGTTGTTCAACAATTTTTTGTTGTTCTTCCAGTGTATTTGGGATATAGACTTCAAATTGTTCTAGCCCCATTTTTGTTAGTGCTTGTCTTGTTGCCCCTCCCTCTTCTCCATCTTTTAGCAATTTATTTTTATAATAATTTGAGGTTAATAAGTAACATAAGAATCTTGATGAAACGATGTCTTGTTTTGGTCTAATTATTGATACGTGTTGATTTACTCTTGCAGGAATAATATCTGAAGGTACTACGCAACAGCGAGCAACAGAAGCCCCAGTAATATTAAGCAATACATCCTTTTCTTGTATCGTTACAACATTCAATTGTTTTGCTTGTTCTTCATTTATATGAGCAAGTCCTTCATAAATAAATTCTCTGTCATAAACATTCATACTACGGATTAAAGAAATTCCACTATCAATATATGCTTTTTTACCGCCTAAAGGAGTTGCTCCGCTACCTATTTTTGTTGTTATTTCTGATAATTTATATTTATACCATGTACTATTACCAATTTCAAAATATTTTTTCAAATAGCTTTCAAACAATTCTTTAGCATTGTTGAGGTTTTGGAGGGTGTTTTGCTTCGCTTTTTCAATATTTTCAAAAGCCTCATCCAATAATCCCACAATCCGCTGTTGCTCTGATAATGATGGTATATTTAATATAAAATCTTTTAAGTCAGAATATTTTAAGTTATTTATATTTGCACCATCTGTTAAATGTAATATTCGGTCTTTAAAAGCTGGAGTAATCAGCATATAATACAAAAATCTCGGAATAATATTTTCCTTTGGTATAATCAAACCCATAAATCCGCCAAAAGCATACCCATAATTTTTATCTATAAATGCAACTTTACCTAAGTGTGATTTACTCCCGCTAGATATACACATTATTATGGAATTTTCTTTTACTTTTTTATCTTCAGGAATGAAAATATTGTCATTTATATATTTCAATTCTTCAAGGTTTAAAGTGTTTGATACTAGATCAATATTATTTGCACGTAAAACAACATTATTTGATACATCGACTTCGTCTTTTTTTGAATATGTTAAACCTCTTGAAAAAGTACATACTTCATCAAGTGTTTTTTCTTCCCATTTTTCAAGAATATTATTTAGCATTGGTTACCTCATTCAGACAAAATATAAAATTTTCGTTGAATACTATATTATCAAAATTTGTTAATTTATTAATAGTAAATTTAGTATAATTACCCCCAGAACTTTTCCCCATTCCAGTCGTTATACTACTCATTATGTTTAATTTTTCAAGTTTTTCAAAAATAGTTGAATCATAATTGCTGATATAAACACATATATTCTCATATTGTCTTCTATTTAAAAGATCTCTAATAAATAATTTAAATTGTTCTTTATTGTTATATAATTTTAAGCCTCTTTGTTCGTCTATTTGTATAGTTCCATATTTTACAAGCATATTAAATAATCTTTCAAAACAATCGTTTACAATATTCCAATATGTATATTTTTCTTCAAATGCTTTTACAAAAGTAATAAAATCATCACAATCAAGTTCAGGTACATCACACCCTACTTGATTAGCAATAATTTTTAACAACTCTTGAAATTTGATTTTGTCATTCAACATCATTCCTTGTAATAAATTTAAAGGTAATGGCAAAGAATCTGGATGCATATTTGAATGACAAATAGGAATAACTCTGCAATCTTTACGCACCCAACCTGCACCAGCTTCAAAATTTATCCATGGTCTTGAAATTGATATTTGACTACACAATATTAATTCTATACTGCATGTTTTTAAACCATTAGTGATATTTTCAAGCCACTCATGTCCAAGTTCTATGCTATTTTCGTCAGAAGACACAAAAACCTCAGCCATACTTAAAAATTTTTTCTTAATAATTTTCTTTAATTCTAATGCTAGTTCTTTTTCTTCCGTTATATGAGATATAAAAATTATTGGTTTTTGCATTTACACTAACTCCTTTGCTTTACCTGTACATATTGTTGGAACTTCATATGGGTCGTAAGGATATTTGGAAATATCTACTATGTATTGATTATATCCTTTTTCTTTACAATATTTATTGAATAAATTTATAAACCAACATATTTTTTGATTTACTTTATCTGAATTATCTTCTTTTAGTTTTGGAGTAAGAATCTCATGTATATGATTAAATGCTTCATCATATGATTTTGGGTCAATAATTTCCCGTTCTTCTGGAGTAAAAGTATCATAATAACCTTTAAATGGATTAACATAAAACATGTTAGAACTGTCTTTCTCAATAATATTTTGTTGTATATCTGATTTTAGAAATAAACTTATATCTCTAGAATTTATTATAACTCTCGGATAGTTTGCTACAGAAGATTCTAATTCATACCCTTTTGATAGAGCCATTCCGTAAACAAAATTTTCGTCTATATAAAGATTATCTATAACTAAACTACCTCTAATGAGCAATTCAAGACCTAGAGCAATGATTTGAAAAACTGCTACTATAATGACCATATAAAAAGATCTTATATCATTTGTTGAAGAACCAAAAAACTCTTCTTTAGGTATAGCAATGATAATATTATCTGAAAAAATTTTGGTTTTTATATTAAGTTTATAGCCTTTTAAAGAATTATATGTATTTATCATTTTCATTGATTCTTTATACAGTTCATTTATTTTATTAAGATATACTCCACTTTCTTCAGAATTTATAGCATTTTTTATCCCCAAAATATCCAAATAAGCAACATAATAAGGTTTTAATTTTATTTCGTCGTTGTCTGCATTATCAACCATCTACACCAACTCCTTAATTTTAGCGATTATTTCGGCACTTTGGATATCAAGTTGTTCGATTTCGGCAATAATATCTTTCGGTTCACGATAAACGATTTCATCATTTTTGTTAGGATTTTTTACTGAAAGATCAAGTGTTTTAGGGTCAACATCATCAAGATTAATAAACCAAGAGTTTTCAGTTTCTTTAAATGTTGCAATACAGTCTAAAAAGTCTTTTAAATCGTTTTCATTTAAAGGATTTGTTTTGCCCAAGTTTCTGTCTAAATTCAGTTGATAATACCAAATCTTTTTGGTTGGTTCACCTTTTTTAAAGAATAATACAACTGTTTTTACTCCTGCTGTAAATACTTTTGCAGGCAAATCAAGTACTGCATATAAATTACAAGAATCTAACAGTTCCCGTCTTACTTCTTTCGCATCACCGTTTGAAAGGAACGTATTTTTGATTACAATTCCTGCCGTACCACCTGCTTTAAGCGATTTAATAAAATGTTGCAAAAATAAATAAGCAGTTTCGCTGGAGCGAATCGGGAAATTTTGCTCAACAGACGCTATATCTTCACTAGCTCCAAATGGCGGATTTGCTAATATTACATCATATCTGTCTTTCTCCTGAATCTGCATAATGTTTTCAGCAAGCGTATTTGTATGCAAAATGTGCGGAGCCTCTACCCCGTGCAAAATCATATTCATTGTTCCGATAATATACGGAATCGGCTTTGCTTCTTTTCCAAACAATGTTTTTTCTTGCAAAGTTTTCATATCATTAACAGATAATTCTCTTGAATTTTTAAGGTAATCAAACGCTTCAACCAAGAACCCTGCCGAACCCAAAGCACCGTCATAAATCCTATTTCCGATTACGGGTTTTATTGCCTTAATAATAGTTCTGATAAGCGGTCTTGGGGTATAATATTCTCCGCCATTTCTTCCGGAATTACCCATATTTTGAATTTTGTCTTCATACAAACAAGAAAGCTCATGTTTTTCTTCGCTTGTCTGAAAACGCATTGTTTGAATAATATCAATAACTTGTCTTAAAATATAACCGCTTTGGAATTTGTTTGTAATTTCGTTAAAAATTTCGCCAATCTTGTATTCAAGAGTATTTGCACTTTCTGCTCTTTGTTTGAAACTCTTTAGGTATGGGAAAAGTTCGTTTCTTACAAAATTATTTAAATCTTCGCCTGTCAGAGCTTTGTCATTATCCAAGTTGCCGTCAGGATCCGCAGGAAATGCCCAACTGCTCCAAGTGTATTTATTATCCAAAATAGGAGTATAAATTTGCCCGTTGAGTTCTGCTTCAAGCGATTTATTCTTTTCTAAATCTTCCAAATACTTGAGGAACAAAAGCCACGAAGTCTGCTCAACGTAATCAATTTCGGTTGAGAGCCCTTTGTCTTTTCTTAGTAAATTATCAATATTTTTAAAACTTTGTTCAAACATGATAAAACCCCGCTATTCTTTTGTTCTAATAATACCATGAAAATAATCCGACACTTGATTTTAACAAGTATTTGAGTGATGTATACGACACGTTAAAGGAGGTCGTATGGAAAAAGTCGGAT
>DFEL01000087.1 GCA_002369055.1 Cyanobacteria bacterium UBA3803 | reverse complement strand
GTGTAACCGTAAAAGTTTTCCCTGTTCCGGGCCCTGCAATAACTAAATATTTGCCGTTTTTTGTGTTATAAATACATTCTTTCTGAGCCTTGTTAGGTTCAGGTAATTTTTTAATTTGTTCTTTTTCTAATGTGTTTTCCATACTTTACCCCTTATTTATTGTGTATTATATCATGATAAATATTTTGTCTTATTAATTTCTGTTAATTATATAGTAATATGCTAATATGACAAATACGGTCATAAAAATATATTTGTCTCGTTTTTTTTGCAATCCATTGTTATAAGTGAGTATTGAAAGTATCATGTTATACCGCATGAACAAATAACTATTTGCATTTTTATTATGTATTATTTAAAATTAGAATACGAAGGATAAATTATGGGTAAATCTGCTAATCAATACTTAAAACCTCTTACAACAGAGATTAATGCAAATGGTAACTTGTCCGTTGGCGGTTGTGATTTGGTTGATTTGGCAAAAACTTACAAAACCCCGCTTTATATTATTGACGAGTTTACCTTAAGAGAAGTTTGCAAAAACTACAAAGATGCATTTTCAAAATATGAAAAAATTAACTTAATGTATGCTTCAAAGGCATTATGTACAAGTGCTATAACGACTATTATAGCAGGTGAAGGTTTTGGTTTTGATGTTGTTTCGGGCGGAGAGCTTTTTACTGTCTATAATTCCGGTGTTGATATGAAACGAGTTCTTTTTAACGGAAATAATAAAACTTATGAAGAACTTGAAATGGCTATTAATTACGGTATTGGCAGAATTTCCGTTGATAATTTCTCCGAATTAAAATTACTTAATGATATTGCAAAACAAAAAAATAAAGTTGCTGATATATTACTTAGAATTACTCCGGGTATAGAATGCCATACGCACGAGTACATTCAAACAGGACATTTAGATTCAAAATTTGGTTTTGATATGTCACAAATAGATGAAGCGTTAATCCTTATAAAAAATAAATATAAAAACTTGAATTTAAAAGGTTTACACGCTCATACAGGTTCACAAATATTTGAATTAAAAGTTTATCAAGATGAAGTCGAAATTTTGATAAAAGAAATTTTAAGAATAAAAGCAAAATACGATATAGATATTTCAGAAATAAATTTAGGTGGCGGATTAGGTGTTAAATATACTGATAGTGATAATCCTCCGTCTGTATTTGATGTTTCAGAAATTATAATAAACACTATCAAAAATATGTGTGAAAAATATAATGTTGATTATCCCAAAATATATTTAGAACCCGGAAGAAGCATTATTTCCACATCCGGTGTAACTTTATATACGGTAGGCAGCCAAAAACAAGTGCCGAACGGTAAAAAATATGTTGCTGTTGACGGTGGAATGGCGGATAATCCACGTCCAAGTTTATATCAGGCAGAATATGTGGCACAAGTTGCAAATAAGCCTAATGAAAGAAATTATGAAAAAGTTACTATTGCAGGAAGATATTGTGAATCAGGCGATATCTTGATTAAAGATATAGATTTGCCAAAGCTTGAAGAAGGCGATGTTATTTGTGTTTATAATACAGGCTCTTATAATTATTCTATGGCAAGTAATTATAATCGTACACAAAAGTCCGCAATGGTACTTGTAAATTCAGGTCTATCTGATATTATAGTAAATAGAGAAACACTTGATGATTTAATTCGTTATGATGTTATTCCAAGTAGGTTAAAAGAATGCTAAAAGAACTTATTACACCGTTACAAATTCATTGGTCAATAAATTTTGGCTGGCTTGATGTAGTCGAAGTTTTTATTATCATAGGTTTTTTGTATGCTGTATATAGAAAATTTATTAAAAATACTCAGGCGGAAAAGCTGGTTAGAGGCTTATTGTTTATAGTTTTAATGTGGGCTTTTTCCGAAATACTTATGAGAATAGATTTAACTATTCTGGGTATGTTTTTGAGAGCTATGGTAATGATGATATCTTTAAGTTTGATTGTAATTTTTCAACCGGAACTTAGAAGATTTTTAGGCTACTTGGGACAAGGTGGTTTTTTCAATGAATTAATCGGTGCTAATCATAATAAAAAAGATATTGAAGTTGATGTTATCAAGGAAATTGTTGAGGCAGTAAAATATTTATCAAAAAACAAGGTTGGAGCTTTAATGGTTTTTCAAAATGCCATTGATACTTCATCTTATTTTGATGTTGGAACAAAAATTGATGCTTTAATTTCAACAGAGCTTATTTTGACAATTTTTCACACAAATACACCACTTCATGACGGTGCTATGGTAATCAAAGATTTTAAAATTCATTCGGCAGGTGTGCTTTTACCTTTGACGGAAGATCCTAAATTAAGCTGGAAATACGGTACAAGACACCGTGCGGCAATTGGTGTTACCGAAATTAGTGACTGTGCTTGTCTGGTTGTGTCTGAAGAAACAGGTGATGTTTCTATATCAATGGATGGGGTATTGAAAAAATATGAAGATTTGGCTACGCTAAAAGCTGATTTAGAAAATATTTTAGGTTTGAAAAAAGATATTGAAACTATGAACCAAAAAACAATATTTAAAATTGATAACTTGATAACAATTAAGAAAAATGAACATGAGAAAAAATAATGGGAATTTTTAGTAAAAAGAAAAAAAGAGTACCTGAGGTTAAAACAAAAAAACAGATTATTCTTGAGTATTTATCAAAATATTTATTCATAACTCTCGGTGCTATGATTGCAGCATTCGCTTTGGAATGTTTCTTGTTGCCAAATGATATTATTGACGGCGGTGTAATCGGTATTTCAATGATGATAAGTTACATTACAAAATGGAACTTAGGTTTAATCATTTTTGTTATAAATCTGCCGTTTATATATCTTGCGATACAAAAAATGGGTAAAACATTTGTTTTTAATGTTTTTTATGGCGTAACAATGCTTTCTATTTTTGTTAATGTTTTATCAGGTTTTCATGTGACGGAAGCTCAGTTACTTGCAACGGTTTTTGGTGGTGTTATTCTGGGTGTAGGTGTTGGTATTATACTTAGAAATAATGCTGCACTTGACGGAACCGAAATTCTTGCTGT
The DNA here is from genome assembly GCA_002369055.1 of Cyanobacteria bacterium UBA3803. GTDB lineage: Bacteria > Cyanobacteriota > Vampirovibrionia > Gastranaerophilales > Gastranaerophilaceae > UBA6984. The sequence continues at coordinate 2,030 of DFEL01000087.1, read as the reverse complement.
AAGACTTGCCAAAAAGATAGGTTTTTCTATTGGCGAAATAATAATGTTTTTTAACGTATTTATATATACCGCAGCAGGATTTTTATACGGTTGGGATAGTGCAATGTATTCCATTTTAACCTATTTTATTGCATATCGAGTTATTGATATTGTATTGGAAGGGTTAAACAGTTCAAAATCTGCACTAATAATTTCTGAATATCCTAAAGAAATTGGTGATGCTATTATTAAAGAATTAGATATAAGTGTAACATATCAAAAGGGTAAAGGCGGTTATTCAGGTCAAGAAAAAACACTTATTTTTTGTGTAATAAACCGTTTAGAAGTCGCTAAAATGAAAAAACTGATTCGTGAAATTGATCCTACGGCTTTTTTGGTAATACAGGATGTTCACGAAGTTGAGGGTGTAAGAGTTAAGAAAAAGTAATTAAAAACTGGACAATTATATTAAAGTGTTATAATATAATAGCAACAAGGAGAAACCATATATGGCAGGTAAACATTCAGATACAATTCCTATTGAGGTAAGCATTTTAACTGCTGACCACGATATAAAAGGAACAGTTCACGTTTCAAAGTATACAAATACAAATCGTGAATTGACTGACCTTTTAAATGATAAAGAAAGACGTTTTTTAGCAGTTACAAATGCTGAAATTTATTCAAGAAATTCAACTCAAGCACCAAGAAGATACAATTTCTTGGAAATTCACATGGATTATGTATTGATGGTTCACCCTTCTGCACAAGCAGTATTTAAAGAATCTGCAAAGGCACAAGAAGATATATCAAGATTTAGAGAATTAAGATTGAAACTAAATCAAACAAAACCTTTTAGATAAAAAGCATTTGCCCGATTGCTTAAATCGGGTTTTTTAATGAATAGGGATAGGAGATATTATGAAAGTTTTAATTACTGATAAATGTAATGATTTAGCACGTGAAATTGTTTCAGAAGTCGCAGATGTTGATGTTTTGCCAACGATGACCGAAGATGAATATGTTGAAAATATTGGCAAATATGACGCTTTAATAATAAGAAGTGCATCAAAAATTACAAAGAGAATTATAGATGCGGCTAATAATTTAAAAATTATAGGCAGAGCGGGTGTTGGTGTTGATAATATTGATATTGAAGCCGCAACACAAAAAGGTATTATTGTTGTAAATTCTCCTGACGGAAATACAAATGCAGCAGCAGAACATACAATTGCAATGATGCTTTCTATGGTTAGAAATATTCCAAGTGCTTGCCAATCAACAAAGGAAGGCAGATGGGACAGAGCAAAATTTACAGGTGTTGAAGTTTTTGGTAAAACTTTAGGTGTAATTGGTTTAGGTAAGATAGGTTCTCATGTTGCAAAAGTTGCTATTGCTTTAGGTATGAAAGTTCTTGTATATGACCCTTATACATCAGAAAAAAATGTTAAAGCAATGGGTGCGGAATACGTTGCAAATTTAGATGATTTTTGGGGTGAATGTGATTTTATTACAGTTCACGTTCCAAAAACAAAGGATACCGTTAATTTGATAAACAAAAACACTATTGCAAAAATGAAAGATAATGTAAGACTTATCAACTGTGCAAGAGGGGGCATTATAAATGAAGAAGATTTAAGAGATGCCCTTGATAACGGTAAAGTTGCAGGTGCTGCAATTGATGTATACTGTAATGAACCTGATATTCAATCTTGTCCGCTATACGGATGTGAAAAAAATCTTTTAATGACTCCTCACTTAGGAGCAAGTACATCAGAGGCTCAAATTAATGTAGCAGTAGATGTTGCAAAACAAATAAAAGAAGTTTTGTCAGGTGGGTCTGCAACAAGTGCGGTTAATATTCCAAGTTTAAAACCTTCTGTTTTAGAGCCGGTAAAAGATTATATGACGCTTGCTCAAAATGTTGGAGAACTTACAGATCAAATTATTGAAGGTAATTTGAAATCAATAGAGATGACATTCAAGGGTAATTTGGCGTCATTAGATGTTTCACCTTTGGAAACAGCAATTTTAAAAGGTGTTTTTTCTGC
>DFEL01000124.1 GCA_002369055.1 Cyanobacteria bacterium UBA3803 | reverse complement strand
AACCTGTACAACAACAGCCGACAATGCAACAGCCACAAATTCAGCAGCCTGTTGCACAACAACCGCAACAACAACCTGTATCAAATCAACCAGTACAGCAACAGCCGACAATGCAACAGCCACAAATTCAGCAGCCTGTTGCACAGCAGCCTGCCGTACAACAACCGCAACAATCTGTATCAAATCAACCTGTACAGCAACAGCCGACAATGCAACAGCCAACTGTTGTACCGCAACAGCAACCTGCGTTAAATCAACCCGTTCAGCAACAGACTGTACAACAGCACAATAATTTACCAATTAATGAAGGTCAAAAACAAATTCACGTTAATCAACAACCAAGAAACGAAATAAATAGAACAATACAAAATGAACATTTTAATAATGTTGAAAATAAATCAAATCAACATAATAATTTGCGACAAGATTTATTACAGAATGACCGTATGCCAATTTTAGATAAAGGTGAAAAATTTATTCAAAATACAAAACAAAATGTTCAACAAAATGCTTTGTTTGGTCCGCACAATCAATTGCATAACAACATAAGAAACAGTATAAGACAGCCAATAATTTTCCATCAGCCTCCTAAACCACCGACTGATATAGAAAACCTTGAACAAATGCAAGCAAATAACTTACAAAAAACACAAGGTATGACAGCAGAAGAATTGGCACAATTTAAGCAAAAAATGGCTGCCCAACTAAGTGAAAATGTAAATCTTACCAGTGTATCTGCTCTTTTGCAAAAGAACAGCAAAGTAGCAATGAATAAAATGGTTTCGATGATGACTCTTGCAACAGCACAGGGTATGACCGATATAAAACCGCTTCAAGATACGGTAAACATTATTAATGCAAGCGTTGCTGCAACTTCACAAAATGATGCAACACAAACCCTTAAAAATTTGATGTTATTGTATCTGCCTTGGCTTCCTTTGCAGGAAGGTGTCGGTTTTGACTTGGAAATTGAACAAGACGAAGATTTACCGGAATCGGATACATTTATAAAAATAATGATTACAACAATAAATTTTGGTAATTTGAATGCAACAGTAAGCCTTATTACAGGAAATTCTGTTGATATTGCTATAACTTGTTCGGAAAAATTCCCTAAAAAAGAGTTGTTTAAAAGACTTTCAAAAGACGGTTCTCAACACTCTATGCAAACAGCTATTGATATTAAAGAACAAAAACCGCAAGAACAAATTGAAACTCAAAATGCAAAAGCAAAAGTTAATCTTGCAAATGTAAATCAAGTAAATCCATATTTATTATTAATGGCACATGCAATTATTCGTCATACAATAGAACTTGATGCAACAATATCAATAGGAAAACAACCAATAGAAGATAATTAAGGTTCTAACGTATATACGTCTATTGTTTCGTTGTTTATACTGTACTCCCCTATTCCATTAATTTTGTAAGGTTGTTCTTTTAATGTGGTATATTTGTTTTTAAAATCACCAAGAGCCATAATTTTATTTGGTTGTGCAATATTCAATAGTTTTTTTAACTTTGGAACAAAATTTTCTTTTGAATCATTTTTATTTGCAATACATACGGCTGTTTTGAGTTTAAATTTAACATTTAAAGGTTTAAGTGTTTGTTGAGCTAATTTAGAAAATTCATAAATTTTATTAAAAACCTCATTACAATCATTTATATTTTCAAAAAACAGTAATGTACCATTTGTAAGTTGTTGACTGACTACTTTAAAATTTTGAGTCATTGTTGTTCTGAATAATGAACGATACTCTACAATTTTTATATTAGTATCAATAGGTTTGTTTTCATAAGCATATTTGTCATAATTTTTTTCAATTTCAACATCATACAAAAGAGCAAATTGTTTATTTAATGCTTCAATTTTTACGGCATTTTTTTCAAGTTGTTTATTGAACTTTTGTTCAAATCTTCTGTTACTATCCTTTTGAACTTTGTCCAGTACTTGTTCAAATTCGATAACGAAATTATGTACATATACCATTAAACCTGCAAGAATAAGCATTTCAATTGCTGCAACAACAAGCGTAAAATCAACAGGAATTATTGATAAGTTAGGCTTGTATATAAGACTTTGAATAGTATATATGTAATCAAAAACAATTTGTATAAAAGATGGCAATTCTATCGTCATAAGTGTTAAAATAAAATCAATCATTGTTAGCAGTGCCATTAACATAAGGCAAAACTGGGTAAATCTTAATGATGTAATAACAGAACTGATAGCAAATTTTACCAATTTATACACAAATATACCTCTTATTATTTCTTTTTGTTATTTCTTTGCGATTTTCTAAACCAATAATAAACAGCTCTTGCAACTCTGTATGAACTGTGTCTTACAAGTCCGTCTTTATTTTCTTCTATTAGTTTCTTTTCTACAATATCAACATGAATATTTTGCTTATCTAAAACGACCGGTATTTGACCGCATTGAGCATATTTTTCAGACATATTTTCCGGTAAGCTGTTATTTACAAGCACTGCATCAATAAGTTCATTACTTCCTGCATGTTTGTATAATGCGTTAATATGGTCTGAAACTGTATAATCATCTGATTCACCCGGTTGTGTCATTATATTGCAAACATATATTTTCTTAGCGTTAGATTTAATTATTTCTTCTGAAATTTCTTTTACAAGTAAATTAGGAATTACACTTGTGTAAAGACTTCCAGGCCCTAATATAATTAAGTCAGCATCTTTAATTGCTTCAATAACAGTACTTAATGCTTTACAATCAGAAGGTTCTATAAATAATCTTTTAATTTTTTTGTGTGCTTCCGGAATATCTGATTCGCCTCTTACAATTGAACCATCTTCATATTCTGCACCTAAACGCATATCGTCTAATGTGGAAGGCAGCACTCGTCCTCTGATAGAAAGTACATTTGAAGAAGCTTTAATAGCACTTACCATATTACCTGTGATTGAGCAAAGTGCAGTTAAAAATAAGTTTCCGAAACTATGACCTTCAAGACCTTCACCGGATTTAAATCTATATTGAAATAGTTTAGTAACTAAATCTTCGTCATCTGCCAATGCTGCAATACAATTTCTTATATCACCAGGTGGTAATACACCAAGTTCTTCTCTTAATCTTCCTGAACTTCCTCCATCATCACCAACAGTTACAACGGCTGTAATATTATTGGTAATTTTTTTAATACCTTTTAAAAGCATTGATAATCCTGTACCACCGCCAACAGCAACGATTTTTGGGCCTCTGTTTAATTTTCTTCTTGTATATAATGTTTCTAAAAGTGTACTTTCTTCCTTACCGTTATGTAAATCTAATATTGAAAGATTTGTTTTTTGCCAGCCTTTAAAAAATAAAAAAGCACCAATAACTGTTATTACAACTGATAAAATATCTGTCGGAACTGTCATTGCTATTTTTCTTATAAATTCCATTATGAAATATACAGGGCGAAGGTTAAATAATATCATTAAACCTATTGTGATTAACAAAGAACCCAAAAATATTAACGCAAACCATCTTTTAATTTCCAATCCCGGTAAAAGCCAGCCTGCTTCTTTTATTTTATCTCTAAATGTATCTCTTATCTTATTCATCTTCCGTTACCTTTAAATTTATTTTTGAAATTTATACCCAACCTGAATTTTTTGCTTTTATATAATTTACAGGTTCAGGAGTAATTATTTCTCTCGCTGTTTTTATTATTTCAAGAGAATTTTCATATTTGTTTGTAAAGTGAATTGAATCAGCATTTACAATGGTTTTTCCGCCTAAATTGTTATCAATTTCACTTGTTGAAAGTAAGTGTTTTAATCTGTTAATATTGAAATCAAAATTGGAGTTATCTTTTGCTGAAAAATCTATTATACCTTCTGTTGTATAAGTTTTGTCAAGAAAAATCTCTTGTGCAACTTTAATATCCGCATATTCTCCAACCTTTTGAGTAACATCACCTGAAGCACCATAATATACCAGCCAAGCAGAGCATTTTTTTATTGCTTTTGCAATTGCACTTGCAAATGTAAAATCGGTAGCTGCTTGCTTATACATTGCACCGTGCGGTCTTACGTGTTCTATTTCAAGACCGAATGTTTTTGCAAAAGATATTATTGCACCAACTTGATAAATAACTAATGCTTCGATTTCTTCTTCTGAAAGTTGTGTTTCACGGTATCCAAAACCTTGAATGTCGTCAAATCCGATATGAGCACCTATTACAATGTTTTTTTCTTTTGCTTCCATTAAAGCTTTTTTTATAATTAGTGGGTCGCCTGCGTGAAAACCGCATGAAATATTTACGGAACTTACGTAATCTAAAAGTTCATATTCTGCATTATTTTTATATACACCAAAACTTTGTGCTAAATCACAGTTGAAATCAATGTTTTTTATTTGTTTTTTTTCTAAAAGTTCCTGCATGTTAAAAATTCCTCTAAATTATAGAATAATTATACATAATAAAGATTTTAATGCTATATCTTTACAAATAATTTATATATTTAAATCTTTCATAACTTCACTTATCATATAAAGTGAACCGCATATTACCGTAATACCTTTAAAATCAGGTAATTTGCCATTAAATTCTTTTGACGGATATTTGCATACAGAAGATAATTCTTCATAAGTTGCAGAATTTTGATGGTTAAAATGATTAAAATATATTTCATCACCTTCTTTAAAAAGAAGGTTTATCATTTCCGGATAATTTTTGTTTTTTAAACAGCCAAAAACAAATCTTTTATCAGTATTTTTAAAATAAATATCAAGATTTTCTCTTAATACCATTATACCGTTTGGGTTATGCCCTCCGTCAATTAATATTTTTTTATCTTCAAAATATTCAAATCTACCGTGATGAACAACATGTTTTAATGCTTGTTGGATAATATTTTTATCTAAATTTGGCAATAGTATATCAATAGCAGTCAATGCAAGATTAAGATTTCCTTTTTGATAATCACCTTTCAGACTGACGTCTTTATATTCATAGTTTTTTGCTAAATGAAGTTGTTTTCCCGTTGTATGTGATTTTATAACATCAAAACCTTTATTATTATCATCAACAACAACAGGACAATAAGGCTTTATAATACCGCTTTTTTCTTCTGCAATTTTTTCTATCGTATCGCCCAAACGTTCCGTATGGTCAAAATCAATAGTTGTTATAACAGAACATAGAGGATTTTTAATTACGTTTGTAGAATCATATTTTCCTCCCAAACCAACTTCTATAACAGCATAATCAACATTGTTTTCAGCAAAATATTCAAACATAACAGCAGTTAATATTTCAAATTCTGTCAAATGAATATTATTTTTTTCTGATAAATCTTGTATCTTAAATATTTTTTCTGCAAAAATATCTGTTGGAATTTCTTTTTCGTTAATTTTTATACGTTCTGTATATCTGAAAAGATGAGGACTTGTAAAAAGTCCTGTTTTAAATCCTGCTTCTGTTAATATCGTACTTATAAATGCACAAACAGAACCTTTGCCGTTAGTTCCCGCAACGTGAATACATTTTAATCTATCTTGCGGGTTATCCATTAAGTCAAGTATAGATGAAATCCTTTCAAGACCAAGATTAATATAAAATTTACCCTGTGAAGTTAATAATTTTACTGCTTTTTTATAATTATTCATGTGAAGCTACTTTTTTTAATTGTTCTACTATTTTTTCAGTTGCGTCTAATTTTGCAAGTGAATTTGTATTTTTTTGAATTTCTGCTAATTTTTCCGGATTTGCAAGCAATTCTTCAATTTTATTAAATAAATTTTCAGCATTTGTTTCTTCATCTTCCAAGTATAGACAAGCGTTTTTATTTAAAAGTGATTTTGCATTTTTTCTTTGATGATCAGCAGCAGCGTATGGATATGGAATTAAAATAGGTGCGATACCACAGGCACAAATTTCGGACAGGCTTAATGAACCTGCTCTTGAAACTGCTATATCAGAAGCTTTTAAAATCTCTGTCATATTATCAAAATATGGTTTTACCATTAAATTTTTATTTTGTTCATATTCAGGATAATGTTCTTTTAACATTGAAACAGTATATTCATAATGCTTAGCTCCTGTTTGAAAAATAATTTGAACATTATATTTTTCAAATATTTTTTTTAAACATCCTACTGTTGCTTCATCAATTGATTTTGCACCTTGTGAACCGCCCATTATACAAATTGTTGTTTTATTTTCGAGATTTAGAGATACTCTGGCACTTTCTTTTGTTAAGGTTGCAAATTCTTCTCTGATAGGATTACCATTTACGTTTATATTATCATTTTTAATATTTTTAACAGAATCTTCAAATGCAACCGATACTGTTTTTGCCATTGGTGCTACAAATCTTGAAACAATACCGGGTTGTGCATCGCAATCGTGTATCATATATGGAGTTTTCTTTATATTTGAAGCGAATAATGCCGGAGCAGAAACATAACCACCTGTACCAAGTATTGCATCAGGTTTGTATCTCCACAAATAATACAATGCTTTCCAGTTTGCAAGTTCAAGTTGAATACCCCATTTTATAAATGAAAATCCGATTTTTCTTGGCATACCTGTAACCTTAATAGGCAGAAATTTAAAACGAGCTTTTTTTACTATTTGGTATTCCATATTATCAGGATTTCCAATATAGTATATTTCTTTTGTTGTTTCATCTTTTCTTAATGCTTCAGCAACCGCTATTGCAGGATAAATATGACCGCCTGTGCCTCCGCCTGTTATAAAATAAGTATATTTTTTATTACAAAAATCTGACATTTGATTTAACCCTTATTTTTTTTACACGTTTTTTGGAAATATTTAATAAAACACCTATCATCCAAAGTGATACCATTAATGATGAACCGCCATAACTTATGAAAGGAAGCGGAACACCTGTTGCCGGTAAAAATGAAGTTGCAACCGAAATATTTAAAAATGCTTGAAAACCTATTGAAAAAGTTATTCCGACAGCAAGTAATTTACCGTACATATCAGGACAACGAGAAGCTATTATTAATCCTCTGTGAATTAATGTCCAAAATAATCCTATAACAAGAATACAACCAACCCAGCCTAGTTCTTCACCGATAACTGCGTATATAAAGTCGGTATGTGATTCAGGAAGCCAATATAATTTTTGTTTTGAATTACCAAAACCAACCCCCCAGAAGTTACCTGTTGCAAACGCTGTCAATGCTTGTATGATTTGATACCCTGATGTCAGTGCGTACTGTTCGGGATTTAACCATGTTGTTATACGAGTTAGCTGATAAGGTTTAATGATAAAAGATAATCCGTTAAGTGCCGTTGTAATCATTGTTACACCAAAAGCAAAAGCTGCTGTACCAAGAGTTATTACTAATTTTAAAGGTCCACCTGCACTTAACCAAATTATTAATGATGTCATTCCGAGCAAAATAACCATACTTAAGTTAGGTTGTTTGAAAATTAGTCCAAGCATTATCAATACAGGCAAAAAATATACAGACCATTTGCTTGCATCTCGTATTTTTGCATTTTTGTAAAATGCACTTGACATTAAAAGTACGACCGCAAATTTTGCAAATTCGGAAGGCTGTAAATTTGTAAAACCAATATTTAACCAACGCCTTGATTCGTTTACTGTTACCCCTAAAGGTGTGAAAGCAACCAATATTAAAGCAACTATAACGGCAATTGTTATTGGCATTGTCCATACTACAAGATTTTTATAGTCATAGTTTATAAAAAATTTCATGCCTATAATGCCGATGACAAGAAAAAATAATTGAAATAGTGCAAAGTGTGCAGGATTTTGACCTGCTTCCATACATTTAGGAGCACTTGCAGAAAATATAGAAATTATGCCTATTGTAACCAAAAATGCAACAACCACCATCACTGTCTTATCAGGCGGTGTTAAAATAATACTTTGTCTTGGTGTATATGGGATACCCCTTTCAGGATTATATTTTTGATAGGACATATTCTTTAAATACTTTTCCTCGTTCTTCGTAACCGCTGAACATATCAAAACTTGCACAAGCAGGTGAAAGCAGTACTACATCAGGATTTAAAGATAAACCCTTATCAATTGCACTTTGCAATGTTTCTTCAAAAATTATATTTTCAAAGCCGTTTTGTTTCAAATTTTCTTCAAAACGTTTTCCTGCTTCACCAATTAAAACGACTGTTTTAATATGATTTTTTATCGCTTCACAAAATTCTTTCAAATCAGTATTTTTATCTCTGCCGCCTGCAATTAATACAACATTTTTGTTGTTAAATGAATTAATTGCAACTATTGCAGATTCAGGATTTGTTGCTTTTGAATCATTATAAAATTCGGTATTACCTACTTTAGCAACATATTCAAGTCTGTGTTCCGGAACTTTAAAAGACATTATTGCTTTTTTGATATTTTCATTAGAAACACCTTCTATTTTGGCAACAATTATCGAACACATTACATTTTGGTAATTATGATGACCAATTAAAGGACATTCTTCAAGAGTTATTATCTCTTCTGTTATACCTTTTCTTTTAAAATAAATTTTGCTGTTTTCTATGTAGCAGCAATTGTCTTCAGTTTTTTTGTCAAATAAAAATACATTTGAAGCACAAGTTTTTGAAAATTCTAATAATTTTTCATCATTACCATTAAATACAGCAAAAGCAGGTAATTGTGGGAATTTAAAAATTTTAGCCTTTGCATTAAAATAATTTTCTAACCCTTCATGCCAGTCAATATGGTCAGGAGTAAAGTTTGTCCAACAAGCAATTTGAGGTTGGAAAGAATTACTTGTTTCAAGTTGAAATGAACTTACCTCGCAAACAAAATAATCTAATTCGTTATCATTTAGTAAATCACAAGGTGGAACTCCATAATTTCCGCAAGGTTCTGCTTTATATTCTTCATTTAAAATATGTGCTGTAAGTGCAACGGTTGTTGTTTTACCGTTTGTACCGGTTATTGCAATAAATGGTTTTCTGCTTTCTGAATATGCAAGTTCAATTTCTGATATAACAGGAACATTTGCATCTTTTAATCGTTTAAAGATTTCATTTTTTGGCGGAATTCCGGGACTTGTAACTGCAAGATAACTGTCATTTATAAATTCGTCAGAATGACCGCCCATTTCTACTTGGATATCAGAACTTTTTAATTCTTCAATTAAATCTTTATCTTCAGGCTTTTCTTCTCGGCTTTCCGTTATATAAACATTAGCACATTTGCTGCTTAAATACTTTGCGGCTGCAATACCGCTTTTTGATAATCCCAATATCAAAACTTTTTTATCATACCAATTTTTCTTCATTAGATTAATCCTTTAAAATATAAACAAAATAATACGACAGAAATTATTGAAAATAAAGTTGAAACAAGGGCAAAAGTTATTACAATTTTATTTTCACTCCAGCCTAAAAGTTCAAAATGATGGTGAATAGGAGCCATTTTAAAAACTCTTTTTCCTGTTAATTTAAAACTTGTAACCTGAATAATAACGGATAATGTTTCACAAATAAATACCATTGCAATTAAAACAAGTAATAATTCAAATTTACCCATAACGGCAACAGTTCCAAGTAAGCCGCCCAAAGCAAGAGAACCTGTATCACCCATAAATACTTGTGCTTTTGATTTATTATATTTTAGAAAGCCTACCAATGCTCCTGCGGTTGCTGCTGAAATTATTGAAACAGATGTATAACCGCTTAATCCTGCAACTATTGCACATGCCAAAAATGAAGGAACTCCGCAACTTGATGCTAAACCGTCAAGTCCGTCTGTCAAATTGAAAGCATTTGATGCTCCGATTATTATGAAAACGGCAAATACAGGATAAAACCACATTAAATCTATGTAGTGATACGCAAAAGATATTCTTGTAAACTGTTCTCCGCATAAAACTATAAATATAGCCGGTAATAATGCAATAACTATTTGTCTTATTAATTTTCCTCTTGGTGTTAAACCTTGATTTTCATGACCTTTTAGTTTTAAATAATCATCCTGAAATCCTGCAAGAGTGTAGAAAAATAAAGTTATTAATGTTATAAATCCAAAAGAATTAATTTGTTGTGCCAATGCCATAACGATAACAGATGCTAAAATTATTGCTGCAATTATAAAAACACCACCGGTTGTTGGTGTACCCTGTTTTTGTTTGTGTGCTTCCGGTGCCAAATCAAGAACGTATTGTCCGATAGTTTTTTTCTTTAAAAAATCTATATATGGAACACCAAACAACAAGCATAAAATTAATCCCAAAATAAATGCTATTGTTGCCATTATCATAAGTTTTCTCCTTTCAGCCCGTTCAAAATTTCTTCAAATTTCATTGAACGAGATGCTTTTAGAAATATTGTTTTCTCTTTTTCAATATTATTTTTAATGTATTCAACCGCTTGAGAATTTTCTTCAAAGGAAACTGCAAATATTCCTTTTTCTTTAACTATTTCAGCAATTTCTTTTGCAAGATTTCCAACAGTAATTATTTTAACATGATTATTTTCATCAAGTTTATCTAAGATAAAATCACCTATTTGTTTATGATAAAATATTTCATCTTGTCCCAGCTCTCCCATATTACCCAAAACAAGCACAGAATTAGGATATAATTCTAAAACTGTTGATAAAGCGGCTCTCATAGAGTCAGGATTTGCATTATAAGCATCATTTATAATTTTGTATCCGTTTACATCTTCTATTTGCCAACGTTTTTCAATAGGCATATATATTTTTAAACCATCATTTATTTTTTCAGGCTCAATACCTAATTTTAATCCTGCTTCAATTACTGCAAGAGCATTTTCTACGTTGTAATCACCTTCAATATTAAGTTGATAATTTTCATCTTTATAAGAAAATTTTGTTTTACCTATTTGCTTTTCTTGAAATTCAACATCTTTTACGGAAAAATATATCTTTTCTCCATTAAATTCAACTGTTTTCTTTATTAAATCGCTATCGTGTGCAATAAATGTACCGTTAGGTTTTTGATATTTACAAATTTCACATTTCGCTTTTGCAATATTTTCTCTGCTTCCCAAACGCCCGATATGAGAAGTTCCGACATTTGTAATTATTGTAATATCAGGATTTGAATATTTTGATAATAATTCAATTTCTCCCAATCCTCTCATACCCATTTCAAGAATAAGAACCTGTGTATCTTTTGGCATTGAAAGTATTGTCTGGCATGTTCCTACTTCGTTATTGTGATTTAGAGGAGTTGAGAATGTTCTAAATTGTTGTTTACAAACGCAAGTTAGCATTTCTTTGGTAGTAGTTTTACCGGAACTTCCTGTCAGAGCAATAACTTTTGGCGAAATTTTATTTAAACATAATTTTGCAAGTTGCAAATATGCAATTATTGGATTTTCAATTTGCAAAACTAAATCTGCACCGTCTAAAACAGTGCCTTGAGTTGTAAAATATGCTTTTGCACCTGCTTCTATTGCTTTTGGAATAAATTTTTCACCGTCAAAATTTTCTCCTTTTAACCCGATATAAACATTTTCATAATTAATTGTTCTTGTATCGGTTGAAATAGAAAATTTTCGTCCTTGTGCGTTATTTTTTAAAACTTTTGCGTTTGTAGCAAAAATAAGTTCTTCTGTTGTGAAATTCATATTCAAACCTTATGCTTGAGTTAAATCGTCTAAAAATGTCGGTAATGCAAATCTTGCCATGTGGTAGTCTTTGTTATAGATTTTACATTGTTTTGTAATTTCTGCACAACGCTCCTCATCAATATATGATAAAGGTTTAACTGTTTTTGAACAGAATGCCCATGCCCAGTATCCGCCAGGGTACGTCGGAATTGGTGATGTATAACTGCTTACTATTGGGAATACTTTTTTCAATAATTTATACATGTGTTTTATCTCATCTTCATTTGCAACAGGGCTTTCTGATTGTGCTACCATTATACCGCCTTCTTTTAAAGAATTCATTACATTTGTATAAAATTCTTCTGTGAATAAGCCGACACCAGGGCCCATAGGGTCAGTTGAATCAATTAAAATAATATCAAACATATCTTTTTTATCTTTTATATATTCAATTGCATCTTCAACTTTGATTTCAACTTTTGGATTATCCAATTCACAAGCAATTGTCGGCAAGTATTTTTTTGAAACATCAATAACCATTTTATCAATTTCGCATAAAACAACTTTTTCAACTGTTTTATGTTTTAAAACTTCTCTTACTGTTCCGCCATCACCACCACCAATTACAAGAACTGATTTAGGGCAAGGGTGGTTCATCATCGGAATATGTGCTATCATTTCGTGATAGAAGTATTCATCACCTTCTGTTGCCATCATTAAATCATCAAGAGTTAAAATTTTGCCTAATTTTGAATCAGATTGTAATATTTCAACTTTTTGATATTTTGAATATTCTGAAAATAATACCTCTTTTATTTTGATAGCAATACCAAAACCTGAGGGTGTTATCTCTTTATAATATAATTCTTCTTCTGCCACTTTTATTTTCCTTTCTTATATTAAATCGTCTAATAATGTTTCTTGTTCTAATCTTTGTTCTGCATATTTTTTAGTGAATAATTTGCAATTTTTAATTATTTCTTCGTATCTTTGTTCATCATAATTATCAAGCGGATTTACACTGTCAGAGCAAAATACCCATGCCCAACAACTTCCGGGGTATGTTGGTACGGGTGAAGTATATGTTTTTACTATTTCAAAATTTTTCAATAAACTTGCATATAAAGTTTTGCTCTTTTGTTCATTTGCGACAGGACTTTCTGATTGCATTACAATTATGCCGTCAGGATTTAAAAGTCTTTTTAAGTTTTGATAAACTTCGCTTGTATATTCGCCAACCCCGGGGCCTAAAGGGTCTGGTGAAGTTATTAAAATTACATCAAATTTTTTGTTAGTTTGTTTAATATAATCAAAAGCATCAGTTATTTCTACAGTAACTCTTTCATCATTTAAACATCCTGCTATTTCAGGTAAATATTCTTTACAAGTGTTTACGACAACTTCATCAATATCAACGACTACAACATGTTCTACTGATTTATGTTTTAAGATTTCTTTTGTCGCTGCACCTGTTCCACCGCCTATTATTAATACATTTTTAGGATTTTTATGGCTTAATAGAGGTAAGTGTGTAATCATTTCGTTATAATGATATGCATCACCTTCTGTTACAAACATTAAGTCGTTAAGAGTAAGTATTTTTCCTAAAGAAGATTCTGTTTCAAGTACTTCAACTTTCTGATATTTTGATTGAGTAGAGAATAAGATTTCCTTAACTTTAATAGCAATACCAAAGCCTGACGGAGTTATTTCTCTGTAATAATTTTGTTCATCTACCATAACTCTATCCTAACTTTTCAGTCAACTTACCTGACAAAATATGAACATGTAAATGGAATACAGTTTGTCCTGCACCTGCACCGGTGTTCATAATAGTTCTGTAATCCGTTAAACCAAGAGCTTTTGCAGTTGCTTTTACTCCTTGTAATAATTTTACCATAAGTTCTTCATCTTCAAGCTCTGCAAGTGATGCAACATGAGTTTTTGGAATTACTAAAACATGAGTTTCTGCCTGAGGATTAAGGTCTTTTATTGCAATAACGGCATCATCTTCATACACAAAGTTACTTGGTATTTCTTTATTTATAATTTTACAAAAAATACAATCATCCATAATTTAACCTCCATTTTCAATATAATTTTAGCAAAAATTATAAAAAAAGTATATAATATGTAATAAAATATATTTAATTAAACAATTAAATTATTTATGTATTTATATTGTGAATAAAATATATCAAATGGAGGTGAAAATATGAATAGAGAAGACTTTCCAATGCTTGATAAAGGTATAATATACTTTGATAATGGTGCGACTACTTTAAAGCCTAAGTGTTTATTGGATGGTTTATCTGATTATTATAATAATTATAGTGCGAATGCTCATAGAGGAGATTATGATATCAGTTTAAAGGTTGATATGATGTAT
>DFEL01000030.1 GCA_002369055.1 Cyanobacteria bacterium UBA3803 | reverse complement strand
CTATAAAAATTATAAAATCTTTAATAAAATTTTTCATATATTTTACTTTTAGTAACAAAATAGCATAAATAGTATAATAATGAAATAATATATATGTAAAATTATAAATTTGTAAAAGGGGGAAACATTTTGTCAAACAAAGAAACATTACTACAAACAACTTACACTTGGGATAATAGTGTTTTTAAAAGTATCAATATTCAAAATCCTGAAGTAACGGTTTTGAAAATTACAATAGATGTAGGCGAAAGCTTGCCAATGCATAAACATAATTTATTAAATATTGCTTACGTAAAACAAGGAACGCTTACGGTTACGAAAGACACAAATGAGGAAATTACCGTAAAAGAGGGTACTTGTCTTCCGGAAGTCATTGGAACATACCATTATGGCAAAAATACAGGTAACATACCTGTTGAATTAATTGTATTTTATGTTGGCGAAGAAAATGAACCGTTATCGGTGAATAAAGATTAATACATAACCAAATACAAAGAATTCTTCCGAAATATCGGAAGAATTTTTTGTTTGTCTTTTTATATTTTTAATTCTTTTTGTTGCTTTCGTTTCTCGTGGTTGTCTATCATTTTTTGTAATTTATCGGGACAAACAGTATTATCTGCAACCGCAACTTTTTGCAAACCTTTTTTAAGTAAATCAGTTTCTTTATTTTTCAGAGATTCACTTGCTTCGACTATATCTCTGTCGTGGTAGATTTCTGCTATACTTATGCAATTTTCAGATGGTGCGGAAATTTCGGCAACTCTTTTTTGAACGGGATAACTTGCCCAATCCTTAGGAATATCATCCATTGAGTTATAATATTTACCTTCCGGTGCAAGACGCTTTTGAACTTCTTTTTCAAGAATTTTTTGAACGTATGCTTTTTGGCTGTTAAATCTGCAAGGAATGATTATTTCAGAACCTATAACTTCTTCGGGATCTCGTTTTTCGTATTTTTTAAATATTTCAGCAATAATTTGAAGATGTCCGAGTTCTATTTCTAAGAAAATTTCCCAATATTTCTTTATGTCATCATCAACTTCATCCTCTAAACATGTGTAATAGTTACAAACTTCCGTAAATTCGTGAAGTAAGGCTTTTTCAAACATCGTTTCGGAAGGGTCAATCAGTGATTCATACATAGTAACGTGTTCTTCTTCGACATCTTTTATTTCCGCATAAGTTTCTCGTAATACATGATCACCGTACATAAAACCGTGTTCAGCATAGAAATTATGAGTTTGTTGTTCACCTGATAAAACTGTTAAAATATTAATTTTAGTTTGAGGTGAAGCGGTTGTTTTATCGTAATGTTTGCGAAGTCTTAAGCCATTACAATTGTGATGATGTTGTGTAGGGCGTCCAACTATAACATCTGTTTGCCCTTTTACTATGTCATTTGGTTCTACACCTTCTGTCATATAAGCAAATTGTGCATATCTGTATAAATGATCAAAATCTTCCAACAGACCAAAATCAAAAGTTTCTTTTACGTATTTATCAGGTTCATTTTGTGCTAACCAAGCGGTCAAATCGACTGCAACCTGTTCATATCCGAGTGTAGTTTCTAATACTGACTGATTAGCAGGCGAAAGCCAATTACAAGTCATTTGTTGTTGATTTTCTATTCTTCCTAATCTGGAAATATTTGCTCTGTCTTCAAAGTCAAGATTTGCCATAAATCTGTTGAATTGATGCTTAAAGCCCCACGCTTCAACTTCTATACCATTCATTAAAATCTGTCTTGTTCTTGTATAACAATCAACAAGTTGTTTTTTATAAGGATTACCCACAATTTGATGCCAATTTCTCAACTGTTTTTCAAGTGGCATACCTTTTTCTTTTAACGGATTAAATGTCATAATAAACTCCTTTCTTAATTTTTTATAAATTTAAACTATATGAAAATAACTCTGCAACTTTTTTGTTATATTCTCTCCCATCATCTTTCGCAAAAAGGTTTTCCCAGTGGCTTTCAGGTGTTCCGTCTATTGAATATGATGGATTTGACATCATTAAATGGTGAGTATTAGTGTCGTATCTTAAGGGAAACAAATCTTCAGTTTGCATAAAACTTGCAAGCTTATCGCTTGGATATTCGTATGCAAAAAGTGAATTATGTATTCGGTGCAGACGTTCTTCATAACTTCTTCCTCCTGTATCATTGTCATTTGATATTTCTACACCCGGCGAGTAATTTTTTGAATATTTATAATCTATGGCTTCTTTTTTTACACTATGGAAATCAATGGGGTCAATAAATCCTGTGCCTGTTGTTAATCCTAAGTTTTCATAGCGTTGAAAATCACCTGTACTTTTTTCACCAACGAAGCTTAAATGTGTTTTTCCTGTTCTGCTTCTTATTTCGTGAAGAATATATTGCATTTGTTCATAACTTGGTAATGCACCTACACCTGTATAATTTTCCATATCGTAACCGCCGATATGTTTTGCAGAATCTATAAAAATTGCTTCAAATCCTGTGTTAATTAATTTGATATGGGCATTTAGAAATATATTAAAATGTTCAGAATTGTTCCAGTCAAACCCTATATCCGTACCATCTTTTTGAACAATTTTTATTTGGTCTGCTGATATTACGGTTCTAAAACCTGTTTTTAGACCGTGAAAATGTGCTAAATCATTAAATGCTTTAAATTGTTCATCTGCTGATATTTTATTTATAATATCAAAATTTATAATATTTTGGCTGTAATTTGTGTTAAGTTTAATACCGTATATGGAATTTTCTTCTTCCGCAGGTTTATTATACCCGTCACCGTATATATTGGGAAAAATTTGAGATAAAATTACACAATTTGCCCAACTTTTCGCACTTGGCGGAATTGCGGGAATTAATTTCATCGTACTGATTAAACCGTTTCTGCATATATTATTTGTCATTTCTGCAACAGCACGATTGTTAATTTCTATATAATTAGCACTAACACCCCAATTATCGCTATAATTTGGAGTTTCAATTTTATTTGGGAAATTTTTATAAAAAATTCCGTCTTGACTAAGTGTAGATAAAATAGAAACAGTATCTTGCAGTTTAAATTTTAAGAGTTCGGCAGGGACAATATTTGCAATCCATTTTCGCATGCCTGCTGCAAACATGTGTTGTTGAGCCCAAGAACTGTATGTAAAAACAGTTTTTTGATTTAATGCTTTTAGTAGTTTATTTATATAATTCATAAAATCAATATAAATAAATTAATTAAAATTTTAATTAATCCGTAGGGTAAATTATATTATAGTGATAACGGATTAAGCCTGTTTTACTAATCTAATAACCGAAAAATATAATATAATGTTAAATAAGATTTAGGTTACTTAAAACGGGTATGAGTTTCATAAAATCAATGTTTATTTTAAATTTATAAAAATATGTAAAAATAAAATAAACAAACTCGTTTTTTGATTGTGTTTATTTTATAATCAAAATGTTAAAATGGTCTTTTAATATAAATCAGTACACGGAGAAAAAATGGAAAAACAAAACTATTCAGACGAAGAGTTTGAAGCCTTATTGGGTTCTTACGATTACACCTTTAAGAAAGGTGACTTGGTAAAAGGTACAGTATGCGGATATGATTCCGATGGTGCTATTGTGGATATCGGTGCAAAAACATCGGCAAGCGTTCCCGTTAAAGAAGCTGTATCTGACAAAACAAAATCAATAGAGGCAGCATTAGAAAAAGGTCAAGAATATGAATTTTTAATTATTTCTGATGAAGATGCTGACGGAAAAATGCAACTTTCAAGTCTAAAAGTGCAACAAGCTTATACTTGGAAAGAACTTGAAAAATTAAAAGAAGCAAATGAAACAATTTTAGGTGAAATCAGCACAATTGTAAGAGGCGGATTAATTGTTGATATACTTGGAGTTAAAGGCTTTGTTCCTTCAAGTCAACTACGCAGTAAAGATCAAGATTTTGCTGTTGGAGAGAAGCTTGAATTAAAAATATTAACATTAGATAGTCAACAAAATAGTTTTATATTGTCAAATAAAAAAGTTTATTCAGAAGTTTCTGAAGAAGAAAAGGCAAACTTGTTTGCTCAAATAGAAGTCGGACAAGTTGTAAAAGGTGATGTTGTAAGAATTACTGATTTTGGTGCGTTTGTTGACATAGGTGGTGTCGATGGATTATTACCTTTATCTCAAATCTCTTGGAAATGGATTGATCATCCTTCAGACAGATTGAAAATTGGTGAAAAAATTGAGGTAGAAGTTATCAGTATTGACCACGATAAACATCGAATATCTTTAAGCTTAAAAAATCTTGAAGAAGACCCTTGGATAGAAGCACAAAAAGTTATTAAAGAAGGTGAACTTAGAGAAGGTGTAATAACAAGACTTAAATCCTTTGGTGCGTTTGTAGAAATTTATGCAGGTGTTGAAGCGTTATTACCACAAACCGAATTAGCTGTTTACGAAAGCGAAAACAACGTAATAGCAAAAGTCGGTGATACCATAAAAACTTACGTTTTAAAATTTAATCCGCAAGACAGACGCATAGCCTTAAGTGTTAAAGAACCTGAAGCTGCTACTGTTTAAATACAGACAGTGTTTTTTTCAATGCTTTAGGGCATAACCCAACAATATTTTCAAAACTGCCGCCTATGTTTTTAATAAAACCTTGCGGCAGTTCTTGTATGCCATAAGAACCTGCTTTATCAAAAGGTTTAAAGTTGTCTATATAATAATTAATTAATTCATCACTCAGCTCTTCAAATTCAACATAACTTGTAGTTGAGGTTATTTTTTTTCGCATATTGTCCGTATCTATTGCACATACGGAAGTTACTACAAAGTGTTCTTTTCCTGATAAACTTCTCAACATATTAAAAGCATCCTCTCTATTTTTTGGTTTGCCTAAAACTTTATTATCAAGAACAACAACTGTATCAGCACCAATTACAATGGCAGAAAATTTAATTTGTTTTGCCACAGCCAAAGCCTTACTATAAGCAAGATTTTCAATCTTATCATAAGTAAATATATTGTTTTCTAAAACTTCATTATAAGATGAAGGTATAATTTCAAAATCTGTATATAATTTTTTTAATATTTCTTTTCTTCTCGGAGAATTTGAGGCTAATACTAATTTTTTCAAAATATACTCCTATGATATGATAAACCTAAAATATCTATAAGAATTTTATCATAAAATTTTACCAATAAAAAAGTCATCCTTTTTGGATGACTGATTAAAACACACTTACTAAAACCTATTTACCTTCTTAAATTTTCGAGAATTACCTTTTCCTTACCTATCTTCTTTAAATCTTTTTACTATGCAGCCT
>DFEL01000147.1 GCA_002369055.1 Cyanobacteria bacterium UBA3803 | reverse complement strand
GGTTTTGTGCATAAACCTATTGTAACTATATTTAAACTATTTTAATTTACTTTTATTTATTTTTGATTATCTTTAAATCCTCATAAATACTAAATCCAACAGTATTTTCTTAATTTTTATTTACTTTTGTTTATTTTTCAAAAAATAGTGTATATGTTGGCAAAATGTTGACAAATTTTTAGATTAAAATTCGCAGACAAGTTGTGAATATGATATAATAAAAACAAACAGATAATTTTAAGGAGGATTTAAAATGCCTAACTTGTGCTTATCGGAGGTTTATATCCACGGAGCAGAGAACGAAATTCAAACTTTGTATGATAAGATTAAAGAATTTACAAGTCATAATGCAAAGGCAAATGATTTTGGTTTAGAATGGCTTGGAAATATCATATTGAACGCCGGCTTTAAAACAACGGACGAAGATCAAGAAAACGGATTTGAAAGCCGTGGGAGTATCGCAGATTATAGACTTATAAATAAAAATGAATTGGGGATATTTACTGAAACCGCTTACGGACAAATGAATAGAATATGGGTAGCACTTATTGAAAAATATGCGCCGAATTGTAAATTGCATTTTATCGCGTATGAACCGAATAACGAGATATTTGAAAAATATGAAGATTTAAGCGATTCAATTTTATATTTTAACGATATAGATTATAATATAGAAGTGGATATAAAAGATAAAACACATTTGAATAAATATACCTTAAATCTAATCAATAAATTAGAAGAAAAAACAGGTTGGGGAAAAAAAGAATTGTTACAAATCGTAAATTCTTTTTTGCTTGGAAAAGGTCAAGAAAAAATTGAAGAAAATCAATTAGAAGATTTCTTTAAAAACTATATTGATGAAATTGATTTTTTGAAAATAGGCTCTGTTGTTTTTGATAAATATAAAATTTTGAACAAAGATGAAATTTGAAAATATATTAAATTGGAGGTATTGCACTTATGTCGAACCACGCTGTTGGTCACACAATGGGAAATTTTTTATATTTTATTTCCAAATTTTATCAAAGCAAGGAAATCAGTGAAAATGCTTTCAGAAAAATAAGCGAAGAAGCAAAAGATTGGGTTATTCATTCGGACGGCAATATCAATGAAATGTTGGAATATTTTGGCTCAAATAATTTTTGTTTTTTGTGTTTCGGGGAGTATGGCAAAGTAGATTATAAAAAGGAAAATCCTTATGAAATACGGCATATAGATGCGTTTATTGATAATTTAGCAGATGTTATAGGTGAGGAAAAAAATCTTCCCCAAAATGAAAGGTGGAAATTATGTGATGAATACGGAAAATTTTTTGAAAATCATCGAATTAAACCTGTTTTGCCCTTGGTGTGTAAAAATTGTTTTGAAAAATACTATGCCGAAGATTTTGCAAACGCCTCTAAATTAACGAAGGAAAAAATTGTAAAAATATTTAACGATACTGACAATTATCCTTATTTGTGTTAGAGATTATCATAAAAAACAGAAACCTCACCGATTAAAGTGAGGTTTCTGTTTTTTATCTTGCAATTTCTGCTGTTTTGCTTTGTCCTGCTTCAAAAGCCTGTTTGTATTCGTCTGTTTTTAAAGTAGCTTGAAGAAGTTTTACTGTGAAATCGGGCGTTTCTCTTTCAGAATTTGTTATCGCAGAAGCGGCTTCTGATAATGTTTTAAAATCTACCCCGTGTCTATCTATTACATCTTTCATAAAATTGATAGGTTGTATGTAAGGATTAGATGTAGGTTTAAGAGCATCAAAAGATCTCAAAGAAAAGTAAGCCCTTTCAAAGTTATGTTCGTCTATATCTTTTATATAATCTTTATCTGTTTTTACATCTCTAAAAGTTATCTGACGATTATTTAATACAACATCGCTTAAATTTGTTTCTTGAAAGTTTGATTTAACTACTTCGTTAAAAGAAAAATTCATTGGTAAATTAGCACCACGAACATCGCAATTTGAAAAAACAGTTGAGTGAATATTTGCATTAGAAAAATCTGCATTTCTAAAATCGGAATTATCCAATTTCAAATCTACCAAATTTGCATTTTGAAATGAAGTGTTTTTAAAATGATTTGTATACCAAACGCTTTCACCGTACATACTACATAACTGGCTGTTTGTAAAATTAGAATTGTTGATATAATTCATTTTTAACTTGCAATCAACAAAAGCGGAATCAGTGAAAATACAGTTATTCAAATTGCAATTTTCTAAATTCACACCATTTAAATACGCTTTGGAAAAATTAGAACCATTAAAATTGCAATTTATAAACAGGCAATTATTAAAGTGTTTATGCGAAAAATCCATATTTGCCAAATTCATATCTTTTATGACCACATTTGAAATATAATCATTTTCTAATTCTTTTTTTGCGACATAATCTTTTACAACTTTTTGAATATTTTCTAACATTTCAACCACTCCCATAATAAATTCAATGATAAATTCTTACTTTTACTCTACCACGATTGACCCTTCATATATTCCAACTTTTATTGATTTTCAATAATTTGTAACAATAACTTCCCGCCCCGCTCTTTTATCGGCGTTCCTGTTTATCATACGCTTGACATCAAAGGCTTGTATTTTATAACCTGCGTATAATTCTCTGACTAGAGGCACATCGTTATTGGACAACATAATTTTTGCTCCAATGCAATCCAATCGCCTAAATAAATAGGATAGTCGTTCGTGATCCTTTATAGAAAAACCGTTTATGGTATAGTTAGTAAATTTTGCGGTTAGGCTCTCTGGGACATAAGGACTATCGAAATAAACAAAATCACCTTGTTGAATACCGGCGCAGGCTTTTTCAAAATCAAGACAAGTTATGGTTATATTGGAATTTTTAAGGTATTCTGCAATAAGTTTAATATTATCCTCGCTGATTGATTTTCCGTGAGTTCTGCCGTTAAACGGCACATTGAATAATCCTTTACGATTTACGCGATATAAACCGTTGAAACAATGCTTATTAAGCCATATCAAAAATGCGACGCACTCTACATCAAAGTATCGGTTTATGAGTTTTTCGTTATATTTTTCTCGAATTTTATAGTAAAAATCCTT
>DFEL01000083.1 GCA_002369055.1 Cyanobacteria bacterium UBA3803 | reverse complement strand
GAAGATACTCACAAAATGGCTGAAGCTAACAAAGCATTTGCTCATTACAGATACTAATAATTTTAATTTAGTTATAAAAAATGGCCTTGATTTTAGTCAAGGCTATTTTTTTAAGTCTTCAAACGTCAATTTAAAATTTAAAACTTTACAAATTAATTGTAGTTCGTAGAAACGCAAATTTCCTGTGCCAAGTTTTTGCGATAGCAGACTTTGACTTATTTTTTTTCCTGATAGTTTTGTCATTTCTTCCGCTAATTTTGTTAGTGTCATGTTACGTTGCAATAGCAAGTATTTGATTGTTTTTCTACATTCCATAATATATTTTACATTAATTCGATGCTATAAATTTTTAATTCTTGTAAACGGCCAAACAATTGTAATTGCTCTGCCAATAATTCTTTCTTTTGGTAAAAATCCCCAATAACGGCTATCTTGCGAGTTCCCTCTATTATCTCCCATCATGAAGTAATTACCTTCGGGTACAATCATTGGTCCGCAATGCATAGCAAGTGTACAGTCGTTGTAGTCATATTTGCTTTGAATATATGGCTCATCAAGCGGTTTATCATTTATATAAACCGTAAAAGCACCATCATCTTTTGATTTTTTTATTTCAACTTTGTCACCCGGCATGCCGACAACTCTTTTTATAAATGCTATGTCATTACAGAAAAAGCCTGTAAGACGTTTGAAAACTTTAAGAGGAGTACTTTCAAGTTTTGTCATTGGAGGATAGAATACTAATACATCTCCACGTTGAGGTTCTCTGTAAAATCTTGAAAGTCTTTCAACGACTATTCTATCTTTTTCTATAAGTGTAGGGTGCATTGAACCTGACGGAATCCAGCGAATTTCACCTAAGAAAAATTTTATTATAATGACCATAACAACAACAAAAACTGCAGTTTCAACGGTTTCTTTTGCCATTGCTTTAAATTGTTTTTTTAATTTATCTTTATCCAACATTTTTTAGTATTTCTATTAAGTTAATTATTGCTTGTTTATACTCATTTTCAGGAGCTTTATCCAAACATTTTTTTACACGGTTAAAATAATTATCTAACAATTCTTTTGTTTTTTCAATGCCGTAATCAATATTTTTAATATCTTTTGCAAATATCATCGGTGCTGTATATATTCCGTCTTCAATATCATTTTTGCTTGGTTTGTCTGAATTTGTATCAATGATATTTAATAAATCATCTCTTATTTGAAAAGTTATGCCAAATCTTTTTGCAAAATCTTTTGCACTGTTTATATCAAGTCCTGCAAGTTCTGCCGAAGCGGTCAATGAGGCAATAAAAAGTTCAGCAGTTTTGTACCTGCATTTATCAAGGTATTCATCAAAATTAATTATTTTAAATCGGTTGAAATATTGATTTATTTCCCCCAGACACATTCTTTTTATTGCTATGCTAAAATTGCTTAAGATGTTGCAATCTTTAATGTTTAATAATTTTTGTATTGCGATAGAAAGCAAAAAATCACCTGTTACGACAGCAATACTGTTGTCGAATTTTTCGTTTAACGTTTCTTGGTTTCTTCTTTTTGACGATTTATCTATTACGTCATCGTGAATTAGTGTTGCGTTGTGTATAAGTTCTACTGCTGATTGTAATTCTATTTGTTCAAAATTTATATCTGCATTATACATTTTTAAATATAAAATTGCCAAAAGAGGGCGTATTCTTTTAGATGGTGCTTTGATAATTTTTAAAAGATTTGTTTGTAGCTCGTCTTCTCCGCAATAAAAATCTGTAAGATTATTTTCTATTTTGTAAAGTTCATCTGAAACAAGTTCTTTTATCTTTTTATATTGTTTTTCAAAAGTCATGAAAATCACTCCATAAATTTATTACGTCTAGCATTGAAATATCAGGATTAATTTCATTCATGCAAGTTATAAATGTTTCATCAATTTTTTCATTAAATAATTTTTCTAATAATATTTTATCGTAGTTAAACAAAATTGAGCCGTGTTGCAGCAAATAATTATCTTTTCTAAATTGTGCTGAACCTATTAATTTTTTTTCGTTATAACACAAATCTGCACTTGTAGAAATTTGCATGCAATAGTTTAAATCCGTATTTTTAGGTGTTCTTGATTCAATTTTTAAATTTATACCAAGTTTTTTGAAAGGTTCAACAAATATATGTGACAATATTTCTTTGTATGATTCTATAATACTGTCACCGTGTTGTAAAGATGAAATTGGGCATATATAGCTGTATGTAAGTTCATTATCATGTAACAATGCTCTACCGCCTGTTAGTCGTCTTACAATATCAATATCATATAGTTTTTGTACTTCGGTATTTATAAAATTAACTTTTTGGTTTCTTCCCAATGATATACACTTAGGACTCCAAGCATATAATCTGAAAATATGTTCTTTTGTTTTTTTTTGTATGGCATTTTCAAGCAAATCCCTGTCAATTTGCATATTTTTAATACCGTTGTTTACTTCAAATGGAATTTTTATCATAAGTACATTATACCAAAATAAAAAATATTGTAAACAAATGTAACGAATAACCTTAAAACCCTAAAGAAAACATGCATTTGTGCCGATGTAGAACATGTAAAAGGGAATAGGTCGGCAAAGGAGACAGACTTATGGGTATGTCAGCATCACAAGCAAGATTGTTATCAATTACTTCAAGAATGAATGATATTGAGTTTAAATCTCAACAAGTATCAAATATAAAAATCAGATTGGCAGATGATTCAGAAAAAGTAGCAAATGCCTATACTCAAGCTTTGAATAAACAAAAGATGACGTTTACAAGTTTTGATGATAAAGGAAATAATATAAAAACAGACTTGGATTCAAAATCAATGGCTTCATCAGGATATGAATTAAAGAGCCGTGATGGTAAAAAAATTCCGTCAAGTTATGATGCATCAACATTGCATAATATGATAGAATCAGGTGAATATTATTTAGTAAAAAAAGGAACAAGCGAAGAAGTTTCAGTTTCAAGTGAAGTAAAATTAGCATTGGAATCAGATGATAAAGATTTTGCAAAAGCAGAAGCAGAATACAATGCAGCAACGGCAAAAATCAATAAAAAAGAAAAACAATTAGATAATGAAATGAAAGCTTTAGATACAGAACACCAAGCATTGAAGACAGAACAAGAATCAGTTAAATCTTTAATTGGTGAAAACGTAGAAAAAACGTTCAACTTATTCTCATAATAAATGATAAAAAAGCCTCACTTCTTGTGAGGCTTTTTTTTGCAAAAAAAAACACTCATTTGATTGAGTGTGTGTTTTCTGCATCCTAATGGTCTCTTTTTAGTGTTTATTATTTAGGAGTTTATATGTTTTTTGGGTAAATGCTATGTTATTTAGTGTTTTTGCTACACTATTTAATGCACAAGACTATTATTGCATACTTTTATTTTTATGTCAACAAAATCTTTTCTTTAATAATGAGTATTACGGCAAAAATAACGTTATAGTGTCATTTTGACACTTTACAAAAGTTAATGTTTATTTGATTACTAAATCATGTCGTTTTGTTAATACTTTGCATATCAAAAAATCACTGTTATAATATAAATTATGAAGATATTAGGTATAGATCCGGGTATGGCAATTGTTGGTTACAGCATCATTGATGTTGATGGTGATAATTTCAGTTTGATTACTTCCGGTTCAATTCAAACTAAAAAGGGCATGTCAGACGCTTCAAGGTTATATGAAATATTCCAAGATATGTCTGTTATAGTGGATAAATACAAACCTGATATTGCTTCTGTTGAAAAATTGTATTTTTTCAGAAATCAGACTACAATTATTCCTGTTGCAGAGGCTAGAGGAGTAATTGTTATGGCACTGGAAAAACACGGTATTCCTGTGTATGAATATACTCCAATGGAGGTTAAGCAGGTTTTAACCGGTTTTGGCAGGGCCGATAAAAAACAGGTTGAACAAATGGTAAAAATTGCTTTAGGCTGTCAAGATTTGCCAAAGCTAGATGATACTGTTGATTCTATTGCAATAGCAATTTGCCATACAAGAAAAAAATTAGAATTAGCAATAAAGTAGAGGTGTATAAATATGATTAACGAATTATTATTAAAGCAAGTAGCAATATTAAGTGCCATAGCAGGCGGGGCTTTGGGACTATTGACGATATTTCCGTTTGTTAATATTTTTTCTGTTTCTATATTGGTAATTTGCCTTGCGGCAGGTGTGCTTGTATATATGAAACGTGAAAATTTGATTGGACTTTTTGATATGCGTGAAGGTGCAATTTTAGGTGCAGTTGTAGGTTTTGTTTCATTTGTTGCTGCTTCTGTTGTTTATGTCCCTTGTGATATTATTTTGGGATTAATTCCGATTCCTGCATTTAAGGCTCATTTTATTATGAGATTTTTCTTTAACAGTTTTGGCAGTTTTATAGTAATGTTGATGTTAATATTTTTTGTAGCCCTTTTAAGTGCGTTGATGAACGCTTTTGCTGGACTTGCAACATCTTATGTATATGAATTATTAACAGGATTAAAAAAAGAAACAAATGAAAGTTTTGATTTTGAAATAAAATAAGAAAGGTGTAAATATGGCTTTTGATTCTAAAATTAGACCGATACAATGGGTTGACGGAGTGTCAAGAATGCTTGACCAAACAATTATTCCTTATGAATATAAATATGTTGATATAACAACAGGTCAAGACATGTTTGATGCTATAAAAAATATGATTGTACGAGGTGCACCGGCAATTGGTATTGCAGGGGCTCAAGGAGTTGTCTTGTATGCTCAAGAATTAAGAAATAAAAATTTATCACTGAAAGAATTTAAACAACAATTATTGGAAAAAGCAGATTATATGGCAACTTCAAGACCAACTGCGGTTAATTTGATGTGGGCTTGTAAACAGCAAAAAGATATTATTACTAATTCAGGCTCTGATATTGATGGTTTAATAAAAGAATTAACAGATAAGGCTGTTGAAATAGAAAAAGATGATATAGAAAGATGTATAAAAATAGGTGAAAACGGTGCCGATGTTGTTCCAAAAGGGGCTACTATTTTGACACACTGTAACGCAGGTGCTTTGGCAACAGGTGGATATGGTACTGCATTGGGTGTTGTTCGTTCGGCTTATGACCGTGATAATACGGTTCAAGTTTTTGCAGATGAAACTCGTCCTCGTCAACAGGGTGCAAGACTTACAACATTTGAACTTGCAATGGATGGCATTCCCGTAACACTTATTACTGATGGCATGTGCTCTTATTTTATGAGTAAAGGCATGATTGATATGGTTTGTGTAGGTGCGGATAGAATTGCGGCTAACGGTGATACTGCAAATAAAATTGGAACATATACAGTTGCTATTTCTGCTAAATATCATAATGTACCGTTTTATATTGCTGCACCATTGTCAACGATTGATACAAGTATAAAATCAGGTAAAGAAATTCCTATCGAAGAACGCTCTCATGAAGAAGTAACACATATTAACGGAAAAATTATATGCTCTGATAAGGTAAAAGTCATAAATCCGGGTTTTGATGTTACTCCAAACGAACTGATTGCCGGAATTATAACTGAAGTAGGTATATTAAGAGCACCTTACGAGAAATCAATTAAAGAAGCGTTTGAAATACACCAAAAAGATTTGTTACAATAATTTCATGTTTTTCATGATGCCTGTTATTATTGACCATGAGCGTGGAATATAATTAATATAAGGCATGCCTTAAGTTCTTTAACGCAAGCAGATATGATTATTCAAATCAAGACTTCGGTCGATTGTACCACACC
>DFEL01000067.1 GCA_002369055.1 Cyanobacteria bacterium UBA3803 | reverse complement strand
TTACCTGTTGATTGATTTAAGTTTGGCAAGGTCAATGCGGCAACTACACCTATTACCCCCATTACAATCAAAGTTTCCGCAAGAGTAAATGCAAATATTTTTTTCATGAAGTAAATCCTTTATTCTTTAACTTTATGTTTTTAAAATTATATTAAGTTATACATTATATAATAACGTATTACTTTAAAAAGTCAACATATTATTAAGCAAAACATAATTAAAAAGAATTGATTTTTATTTGATAATATAATTTATGGGAATAAAAAAATTACTTGGAAAAAGACTTAAAGAGATTAGAAAAGCAAAACGTTTAACACAGGAACAGGTAGCAGAAATGATAGGTGTTGAAACTCCAAGCATAAGTAATATCGAAAACGGCAAATACTATCCCAGTGCAGAAAATTTAGATAAAATAATGAATGTTATGAATATTGCTCCTGAGGAATTATTTAACTGTTCCGATTATCAAGATTTTGAAAAACTAATTGATGAAATGGTTATTGCTATGAAAAATAATGAAATTTTAACCAGAAGGATGTATAAATTTTATTTAAGTGCAAAATATTAAATTCGATATAACAAAATGTAATATTGATGTAAAAAATCCCTTGTGTAAAGTATAATATTTATCACAAGGGATTTTTATATTGAAAAAGATTTTACAATTATCATTATTAATTTTGAGTCTGTTATTTGCCAATGTAGCAAATGCAATAGTTGATAATGCAAATAATTCTCAAAAAAATCAAACTCAAACAACAAAAAAAAGATTTTTGCAACGAGTTAAAACAGATAAAAATGAAGAAAATTCAAAAGATGCTATTGAACTTGATACAAAAAGTTATACAAAAATTCAAATTCAAGAAAATCAAGAATTATCTTTGGATGATTGTATAAAAATTGCGATTGAAAACAGTCCTTCAATTCAAAAATACAAAGATTTGGTTGTGGTTGCACAATCTTTATTAGGACAATCAAAAGCTTCTTATTTCCCATCATTAAATTTGGGTACAGGTTACTACGGTAATTATTTGAAAAGTAATGCAATAAGTGATTTTGATAACTCATATTCATTAAATGCTTCTATAAACCAGCTTTTATTCAGTTTTGGTAAAGTCGGAACAAGAATTAAAAAAGCAAAACTTAACAAAATTGCTGCTGATTACAATTTAAATCATGAAATTATAAAAACGGTTTTTAATGTAAAAACAAATTATTATGCTGTTCTTGCTGCTGTTGCAAATATAAAAGTTCAAAAAGCAAATATCTACGTAAATGAGCGTCAATACCAACATACAAAAGCATATTTTGAAGAAGGTTTAAAATCAAAAATAGACCTTGTTAATGCGGAAGTTAATTTGAGTAATGCAAAAATTGCCTACGAAACAGCGGTTAATGCTTATGACACAGCAGTTGTAACCTTAAATAATTCAATGTATATTGAAGGTTCTCCAAAATATTCGATATCAAAAATAGAAACCTTTCGTTTTGATAATCAATATGCTGAAGTTGCATTGAAAAATACTTCTCAAGATATAGAAGAATTTAAAGCACCTCAAATTGTAAATGGTGCAGTAATGGAAACAAGTATTGAAAAAAATGAATTAACCGATCATCCTTACGATTATGCAAAATTTCCTTATACGTTAGAAGAATCTCTTAAACTTGCAAATGAACATCGACCTGATTTACGCTCATTGACAGCTGTCAGAGATTCATTAAAAAAAGAATTAACATATCAAAAAATTCAATATTTACCAAATTTAAATGCAAAAGGCGGATATGGACTTAATACTAACGGTACTGCGATAAACAGTTTTAACATTCAAGGTTCACTTGATTTTCCTTCAATTAATGTAATGGATATAAAATACAAAATAGAAGAAGCAAAAGCAAGGCTTGATGTTGCAGATGCCGAATTGGATAAATTATCAAAAGATATTTATTTTAGTGTTCAAAAAGCGTATACTAATATGATTCAATACGAAAAGAAAATTCCGCTTACCTATGTTTCGGTTAAACAAACATTTGAAAATTTAGAACTTGCATTGGGAAGATATGAAGTTGGTCTTGGGAACTTTCTTGAAGTTCATGATGCGATAGAAAATTATAATAAAGCACAAGAAAATTATGTAAAATTAATATTTGATTATAATGTTTCAAGAGCGAAATTAGAGCTTGAAATTGCAAAGATAGATGAAAACGTACAAAAGGAAAAAAATGAATAAAAAGAAATTTTTAACGATTTTAATTATAGGTATATTACTTGCGGTTTTATTTTTTGTAATAAAACCTTTACTTACTAAAGCAGGTATCGGTAAATACAGAACAGAAAGTGCAAAAAAACATACGATAGAACAAGTTGTTGAAGCATCAGGTACAATTAATCCGGTTAATACTGTAAGTGTCGGTTCAACAGTATCAGGTTTAATGATGGAAGTTTATGTAGATTTCAACTCAAAAGTTAAAGCAGGACAATTAATAGCCTTAATGGATACAAGTTTGTTTGATGCAAATTGTGAAAAAGCAAAAGGAAATTTAATAAGTGCAAAAGCAGATTATATGAAACAAAATGCAATAACAATAAACAGCGAAAAGACATATAAACGTTGTAAGAACCTTGTAGCACGTAATTTTATGGCAAGAAGCGAACTGGATAAAGCAGAAGCTGACTATTTATCCAATAAAGCACAGCTAGATGCAGCACGTGCAAAAATAGTTCAAGCACAAGCAGAAGTTGATTATGCTGAAAGACAACGCTCTTTTGCATATATATATTCGCCTGTTGACGGGGTAATTGTTACTCGTAACGTTGATCCGGGACAACCTGTTGCAGCAAGTTTTCAAGCACCTGAATTATTTACTGTTGCAAGAGATTTGAAAGAAATGCAAATTGAAGTAAGCGTTTCGGAAGCGGATATCGGAAAAATTAAAGAAGGTCAAGAAGTAGATTATACTCTTGACGGTTATCCTGATGAAGTTTTTAAAGGTAGAGTTTCGCAAGTTAGAATTTCACCTACAACAGTTTCAAATGTCGTAACCTACACGGTCGTTGTTTCTGTTGATAATGATGAATTAATATTAAAACCCGGCATGACTGCAAATGTTTCTATTATTACCCAAAAAAGAGAGAATGTTCTTTGTGTTCCTACAATAGCTTTAAAATATGCACCCGTATCAAAAGGTGAAGTTAAAAGGTATGAACATCAAGGCGTGTGGGTTTTAAAAGGCAGAAAGCCTGAAAGAATTAATGTTGAAATTGGCGGAAGTGATG
Organism: Cyanobacteria bacterium UBA3803; assembly: GCA_002369055.1. Classification (GTDB taxonomy): domain Bacteria; phylum Cyanobacteriota; class Vampirovibrionia; order Gastranaerophilales; family Gastranaerophilaceae; genus UBA6984. Next base: position 7,661 of record DFEL01000067.1, on the reverse strand, counting down.
ATAGTTATACTGAAATTACATCCGGAGATGTAAAAGAAGGTGATGAAGTTATTATCGGTTCAAATGACGGAAAATCAAAAAAGCAAGGTAATAGCGGTAAACGACCAATGAGAATGTTTTAATAATGGCACTAATTGAAGTTAAAAACGTAATAAAAACTTATGCAAGCGGAGAAGCGGCGTTTAATGCTCTAAATGACGTGTCACTGACAATTGAAAAAGGTGAATTTGTTGCGATTATGGGTGCTTCAGGTTCAGGAAAATCAACTTTTATGAATTTGTTGGGTACTCTTGATAAGCCAAATTCAGGTTCATATTATCTTGACGGAATTGATGTTCTGCATTTGGACAGTGAAAGACTTTCTGAAATTCGTAATGTTAAATTAGGTTTTGTTTTTCAAGGATTTAATTTGATATCAAGAACTTCAGCTATTGATAATGTTGAATTACCTATGATATATAAAGGTGTTGATGAAGAAACACGACATAAAAAAGCAAAAGAAGCATTAAAGATTGTAGGGCTTGAAAAACGTGAAAACCACATGCCAAATCAAATGTCGGGAGGTCAGCAGCAACGTGTTGCAATAGCAAGAGCAATAGTAAATGATGCACCGTTAATTTTGGCAGATGAGCCGACAGGTAATTTGGATACAAAAACAAGTATTGAAGTTATGGAATTTTTCTGCGAATTGAATGAAAAACACGGCAAAACAATAGTTTTGGTTACTCATGAACCGGACATAGCAGAATATTGTAAGCGTGTAGTAAAATTTCAAGACGGAAATATTATCTCGGATGAAGTAAAAAGAAAATGATAGATTTAAAAACCACAATAAGAATAGCAATAAATTCTCTTAAAATTAATAAAATGCGTTCAGCCTTAACAAGTCTGGGTATAATTATTGGTGTAAGTGCGGTTATTGTAATGCTGGCAGTAGGAACAGGAGCAAGAGAAAAAATAGCAAAAGATATGGATTCAATGGGCAGTAATCTGCTTATGATTCGCTCAGCTTCAGCAAAAGCAGGTGGTGTACGTATGGGTATGGGAACTCGTCCTACATTAACATTAAAAGACGCTGAAGCCATTGAAAAGAAGGTTACGGGTATTCTTGCAATTGCACCTTATTCGGCAGAAGGGAAACAATTAACTTACGGAAACCAAAACTGGTCAACATCTGTCGGGGGAACAACAGCATCATACTTGTTTATAAGAAATTATGAAATTGATGAAGGCAGAAATTTTATTCCAGAAGATATAAAAAATAATACAAAAGTTGTTATAATAGGCAATACCGTTGCAACAGAATTGTTTGGAGATGTAAATCCGATTAATAAAACCGTTCGCATTGGAAATGTTCCGTTTAAGGTTATAGGTGTTTTGAAAACAAAAGGTCAATCCGGTATGGGACAAGATCAGGATGATTTAGTATTTATACCTATAACAACTGCACAAAAAAAAGTTTTTGGTACTGATTTTCCCGGTACAGTTAGCATGATTACAATTAAGGCACAGGATTCTGAAATTTTATCCAAAACGCAACAAGAAACAGAAGAATTATTAAAACAACGTCATAATATTGGTAAAACACAAGATAATGATTTTGAAATAAGAAACCTTGCAGAAATGCAAGAAACTATCAAATCATCGGCAAGAACCATGTCAGTTTTGTTGGGTGCAATAGCATCTGTTTCACTTCTTGTAGGTGGTATTGGTATTATGAACATTATGCTGGTTTCGGTTACTGAAAGAACAAAAGAAATTGGTATAAGAATGGCAATTGGTGCTAAGGCTCAAGACATTCGTATTCAATTTTTGATAGAATCGTTTTTACTTTCCATATTGGGCGGACTTATTGGTGTGATTATCGGGTGCGTAATATCGGGAATAATTGGTTTGTCCGGTGCAATGAATGTTTCTGTCAGTGCATTTTCAATCATATTATCACTTGGCTTTTCAGGTATTGTTGGAGTAGGATTTGGTTATTATCCTGCATATAAAGCGTCATTACTAAATCCTATTGAAGCTTTAAGATATGAATAATTGAGTATTATTTTTTGCTCTTGAAAACTTTAAAAAATAAGTTATAATATTCATTAGAAGAAAGGGTAAAAATACGTAAGACAAGGAGGACTTAATATGCCTGAAATTCCACGTTGGGTCATAATTGCCGCTATTGTTGTTGCTGTTATTTGGATTTTTAGCCAAGTTTCAAATTTTGTTTCAAAAGTAAATACAACGGTTGATAAAGCAAATACAAGTATTTCAAGAGATAAAGGTGATTTACAACAAGTAAACTACTAAACTTATTCTTCGTTAATGAATAATCTTTCATCAGAAATAATTTTTTCTATGTTTAAAATAGGTTTTACAGTATTATTTTCTATTATTTCCGATGTTATAAATTCATTTTCGCTATATTCAATATTGTTTATAGTATCTTCATTTACACTAAAAATTTCATATACATCATCAACTAAAAATCCTAATTTTACATTGCTTGAATTTATTATAATAACTTTACTTTTGTTAGAATAATTTGTATCTGAAAGATTTAAAAATTTTTTTAAATCAACAACTGTAATAAAATCTCCTTTTATTGTAATTATGCCCAATATATATTCTGCTGTGCAGGGTAACGGGATAATGTCTTTTGAATTGCAAAATTCTTTTATATAATTCAAATTTGCACAGTACACGGTGTTGTTAAGTGAAAATGCGACAAATTTAGTGTCAGAAAAAACTTTAGATATAGCTGTTAAATTATTTTTTTTTAAAAGTAATATGGCTCTATTTTGCAATATATCAACTGATGTTTTATCTGTTGGAAACAAACTGCATACGTCTATATTTTTTTCCGGATAACCGTTTCTTATAACATTTTCCAAAGCATAAGCATTTAGTACAAATATTGTTTCCTTATTTATTTTATATACAGAATCTATAAATTTATTATCTGATGTAAAAGGTAAATGTTCGGTTTTATTGTTTTCAAAATTTATCACATCTTCAATTTTATCAACAATTATTGCGAATATTGTTTCATCGGTTTTTACAATGATAAGTTTATCTGACGTTGAATAAGGTGTTATTTCAATATCAAGATAAAATCTTATATCTAAAACATTTATTGTAAGATTATTATACTTAAGTATTCCAATAAAATTTGAAGGTAATTTTTGCGGATAATCCAATTGTGGCAAATCCATAACTTCTAAAACATTCAAGATTGGCAGTGTATATTTATTTTTACCTATTGAAAAATAAATATTTTGATTAATATTATGATTATCGTTTAATAGTGTTAAATTATTCATTACAATTGTTAATGTAGGTTCTTTTGTATTATAATTATACAATAAAACTGTTTTAAGGAGAATGTATGTTTAATAAGTTTAGTATAACTGAAAAATTTTTTATTAAAAATGTAATTGATATATTTTCATTGATAATGGTATTTGCGATATTCACATTACTGAAATTGTACCATGTAAGTTTAATTCAAATGTTAGTAACATTGTTTATTATCTTTATTATATCTTTTTTGGTGCAATTTAGTACAAATTTATGGCTTAGTAATGTTTTAAATAAATCAATACAGACAGAAAATGAAAATTATAAAAAAAGGACAAGTACAATTAATGAACTGCTGTCAAATCAAAATCAGGCAGTAAAATATTATGAGGAAAAATTTAAAAATTATTCTCACAATAAACTTGAAACGGATAAATTAAATTTAGATAAATTAAATATTTTAAAACAAAAAATACAAATAATAGCGGATTTAATATTGGAATTAACAGAATATAATCAACAAATTATATCAAATGTTGGTATAGTTGAAAATATAGCAGAACAAACAAATATGTTAGCCTTAAATGCAACGGTAGAGGCTGCCCGTGCAGGAGAGCACGGCAAAGGTTTTGCAGTTGTTGCAAGTGAAATAAGAAAACTTGCAGATGAAGTAAAATTAGCAACAAACAAAATCTCATCATCTGCTAATGATGTTCAAACAGTTACTCATTCTGCCGTTATGGCAACAGAAGAAGTATCAAAGGAAGTAGAACTCGTTTTAAATAATTCGTCAAATGCAGATGAAAAATTTGAAGATATCGTGCAAGCATTAAAGATATTGAATGAAGATATACAAAAAATGATAAATACCGATAATGAAAATTCAGATAAATAGCAAGGTTTAAAATGGATTTTCAGGACGAAGAATTAAAGGAGTTATTAAATATATTTAGGGCGGAATCCGAAGAAATTATCGGACGAATGAATGATTCTTTGCTTAATTTGGAAAAATCACCATCGAATAAAGATTTAATAGCTTTATTATTCAGAGATGCACATAGTCTTAAAGGTGCTGCAAGAATGATAGGTTTTGAATGTACTCAAAATCTGGCACATAAAATTGAAGATATTTTAGGGCTTGCAAAAGAAAATCAGATTAAATTATCTTCTGAAATTGCTGATGTTATGTATAAATCAGTTGATTTGATTTCAAAAATTGTAAGTCAATCTGTTGATAGTGGTGTAGAAAACAGTAATATTGAAGAAGTTGAAAATCAAATTTCAATGCTGGAAAATATAAAAAATAATAAAACTGATGTTACGGAAACCGAAACTCAGAATAATACTCAATTTGATATAAATACTGTAAATTCTCTGATGGTTGGTACTTTAAAAAATATTATTAAGTTAAATGAACAATCAGAAAATGAAGTTATTATGGAAATTGTTGACACGACACAAAAGTTAATCAACTTTTTTCAAGATAATTATGAAATAAAAGAAGAACTTGAAAATATCAATTTTAAATTAAATTTTATATTAAAGTGCAATTCTGAATTATTACCGGAAGAAACAGATGAAATTCAAAGACAATTTGATAAAACAATAACAGGTATAACAAATTTTTGTAAAATAAACGGTTTTGATGTTATCAATTACTATGAAAAAGCTTTTGAAGACAAAAAAGACATTTTATTTAATATATCTGATGTATTTACAGACATTAATGAAAAAGTACAAAATTTATCAAAATCAACTGCAAATACCACCGATATTATAAATAATTTGAATAAAATAAGAGAAAATTATAAAGACGAAAAATGGATTTCAATTGCAGATAAAATAATTGATATTTTAGAGTTAATAAAAAGTGCAAACTTGCTTTTAGAAAATACACAAGCAGAAACTTTGAAAAATGATATATTATATTGTAAGGCTTGCATTAATAATGAAGAAACAGAACAAGATTTGGCTCTTTTAGAACAGCAACTTGATATTATAAAACAGTTGTTGATTATTCAAATGCCTCAAACAAATATAGAACTTACGAGTTTAAACAAGTTAGAAAGTAAAAAAGAAGTAATATTTAAAAAGGTTAAAGATTTTTCAAAACTTTTAAACTCAGGTGAAATTAAAACACTCCATGTTGATTCGTCAAAATTAGATTTAATGATGGCTCAAATTGGAGAATTAATTTCAACAAAAATAAAAACAACAAAACAGTTGAATGAGTTGTCAAATTTGGAAAAAGATTTAGAAGACTGCCAAAAGGATTTTTCAAAGATTTTGTTGCATTTGAAATCTTTTGATAAAAAAAATACACACAATAATTCGAATATAATTTCAAAACAGGTAATAAATTTATTTGCGGAACAGAATAAAACTTTAAGCGAAATAATAAATAAATTTGATAAAATTCATCGTTCAAATATAGAAAACGATATAAAAATGCGTGCATTGATTGATGATTTTAATACGATGATAAAAAACATACGTATTTTACCGCTGGCAACAGTTTTTCATTTTTTTGGAAGAATGGTCAGGGATATAGCCAAAGAGCGTGGTAAAGAGGTTGAGTTGACTATTACCGGCAGCGAAACAAGTGCTGATAAAAAAATTATTGAAGAAATTAAAAATCCTCTTATTCATATAATAAGAAATTCGATAGATCACGGTATTGAACCTCCGGAACAAAGAATAAAATCAGGTAAAAATCCTGTGGGACATTTGCAAATTAACGCAAAACATGTTGATAATAAAATAATAATTGAAGTAATTGATGACGGACAGGGTTTTAATGTTCAAAAAATAAAAGACAAAGCACTACAAAAAGGTTTTTTGTCACAAGAAGAACTGGATTCAATGAGCGATGATGAAATTATTAATATAGTTTTTTTACCGGGATTTACTACTGGTGAAGAAGTTACAAGTATTTCAGGTCGTGGTGTTGGTATGGATGTTGTAAAAACAAAAATAGCACAACTAAACGGTAATGTAAAAGTTCTATCTGAATTTAATAAAGGTACAAAAATTCAAATTGAATTACCTGTTACAATGGCTACAATGTCAGTATTTTTAATTCAAGTATCAAGGCAAACTTTTGCTATCCCAATGTCAGTAATAAATGCGGTTGTTTGCAAAAAAGAAGACGAATTGTTAAATAACAATGAACGAACATCATTTTTATATAACGGCAAAAACATTCCTGTTTATAGTCTTGCAGAAATATTAAATTTACCTTCTAATGATTATGAAAAGAATAGTTTTAAAACAATTTTAACAGTAAATATTAATGATAGAATAATTGGTTTAATTGCCGACAAACTACTGGGAGAACAGGAAATTTTGCATAAAAAACTTTCTCCTCCTATATACAGATTGAAGTATATATCCGGAATAACAACTCTTGCAACAGGTGAAACTTGTCTTATTTTAAATACTTCAGATATAATAAAATCTTTAACTTTAAAAATTTCCAATATTAATAAAAATGTTATTGTAGATAAAAAAGCATTAATAAATTATAAAAAAATACTTGTTGTTGATGATTCTTTAACAACAAGAACTTTAGTGCATACAATTTTAACCAAAGAAGGTTTTACGGTTGAAACCGCAAATAATCCGCTTGAAGCATTAAACAAATTAAAACAAACAAGATATGATATTATTTTATCGGATATAGAGATGCCTGAAATGACAGGTCTTGAATTTTTAGAACAATTAAAAACAAATGAACTTTTTGCAGATATTCCTGTTATAATGATGAGTTCATTATCTGATAATGCTACAAAGCACCAAGCTAAATTGCTTGGTGCCGAAAGCTATATTATAAAGGGAGATTTTAATGAAGATAATTTAATTAAAATCATTACTAATATTTTAATTAAGTATCTTGATTAAATTTATTCAACTCTGTTACCTTTAAATGCCTCTAATTCATCCGGCTTTAATGGTCTTATAAGAATGACATAACGCATGTTTAACTGAAGAAAATCAAATGTTTCAACTTCACCGCCTCTGTTTTTGTATGTAATTTCACAATTTTTTACGGCAATAAAGTTTTTATTTGCTTTGTTCAATAAATCGCTTAAGAATCTGTTACGTTTTGAAAATCCGATATTGAAAACAGTACCTCTTACTTCATAGTCTTCAGTTACAATTAAAACATCTTCTTTACTTGCCTGTCTTAATCCGAACATTATAAATCTCCTTTGAATGTTTATCCATATTGATATGTATATATTAATACTTTTTTAAATAAAAATAACCATACAAAAAGAGGATAATTATTTAAAACTATCAATTTTCTAAAAGGTCAGAGAATATTTTTTTATCTTATAAAAATCAATGTAACATTTTCCATAAAATGT
>DFEL01000188.1 GCA_002369055.1 Cyanobacteria bacterium UBA3803 | reverse complement strand
GAGCAGTTGGCAGCTCGTCGGGCTCATAACCCGAAGGTCGTAAGTTCGAGTCTTACCCCCGCAACCACGTCGTCGCAAGTTTACTTGTCTTGCGACTTTTTTTATTTTCAAAAAAGTCGCTAACGCCAAGCCACTGCTCCTCCTTTTTCGTAAAAAGTTTTGCTTCGCAAATACTTTTTACGATAGTTTTTTGTTCAAAAATCACGGAACTTTTGGTAGAATATCAGTCAAATATCAGTCAAAAATACGGAAAAGACGGAAGATACGGAAAATATAGAACATACAGAAAGATTATTCTGACATTTTTTAATGCAAATAAAATATAAAAATGCTTATTTTTATATAATTATAAGGCAAAAACGAACTCGAGACCTTTTGAGTTTCAAAAAATATATTATTTTTCTTTTATTCTGATATCAAAAATAATATACTTATAATTGTGTTAAAAATATTTTTAAGGAGGATATAGAAATGAAGAAAGAATTCATATTAGGATTAACTACAGGTGTTGTACTAACAGGAGCATCACTTGTATTTGCAAATTCACAAATACAAGCAATATTAAATGATCAAATTAAAGTAACGTTGAATGGACAAGTTCAAGAATTTAAAGATGAAACAACAAATGAAACACAATATCCAATAACATACCATGATAGAACATATTTACCATTAAGAACAGTGGCAAATCTTGTTGGTGTTGACGTCGATTATGATGCAAGTAGCAATACTGCATTATTAAAGACAAAAGATTATGTTGAAACAAAAGATAATTCATATATATTTCCGACAAGTTCAACAGTTGAAATAACAGCTGATTTATCTAATATGTCTGTGGATGAATTGGAACTTGCTAAAAATGAAATATTTGCAAGATACGGATACGATTTTTCAGTAAAAACATTTGCTGATTATTTTGCAAACAAATCTTGGTATAAGAAAATTGATGGCAAAAAAGTATCAGTATCAGAGTTGAATACAATAGAGCAAAAAAATGTTGCATATATTGATAAATATATTACTTTAAAAAAATCTGAAAATACAATAAGAAACTTATTAGATAATTATTTGAAAAATGCTAAAGATTTAAGTGAATATAGAATTGACAATATAAAAATAGTAACAGCTGAAGAAATGAAATCAACATATGGTACGGATTTTCCAAATGATGAAATTTATTTTATTGTAGAATATTCAGTAAAACCGTCTGATACAGATGATCCTTCAAAATCTGGATGGCAAGCTGGAAACGGTCACGTTGAAGGAGATTGGATTGTTGATAAAACAGGTGTTGGCTCTTGGAAAGAAGGTCAAGAGTTTAATTTTGGAACAGGTTGGTAATATGTAAAAAATGCAATTAAATTTTTCTTTTGGTGGAGTTTCTCTATGTTAATATCAGTCAGACGTTCGGAAAATGAATCATTTGTAAATTATTAAAAAATATTGAAAAACATTAAAATTTATGCTATATTAAATATAATGAATGGCATATTTGAATGTACTTTACATATAATAATATAGCCATGGTGAAAAAGCGGTGAATCCAGCCAATAAATTGGAACTTAAAAAAGCGGTGTTTCCAGCCAGAAATTGGAACTTAAAAAAGAAGATTAGGGATTTATGTCTCTAATCTTTATTTTTGGTAAAAAATATTATATAATGCATATTATCGGAGGTGTACACATGATTTTAAACTTAAAAATAGTTAGAGTAAAAACAGATTACTGTGATTATTTAAGAGAATTTGATAATAGAGTGCCTTATAATAAAAATGAGAAAGAGTTAAGACCATTTATAGGAATATTATTTGAAATAAATTCATGCGAATATTTTGCACCACTTTCTAGCCCAAAGCCAAAACATAAAACAATGAAAAATACGATAGACTTTTTTAAGATAAAAAATGGAGAATTAGGTGCAGTTAATTTTAACAATATGATTCCAGTAAAGTCAGATAATTATGTGTTAATTGATTTAAATAAAGAAACACTAACTGAAGCTGAAAATAAATATCAAAAATTATTAAAAGAGCAATTGGCATGACTTAATGCCAATTTCAACAAGTAAAGAATGTAAATCATCAAAACTATATCAAATGTATAACTCAAGAAAATTGAGAGAAAATGTTGTAAATAGGTGTTGCAACTTTAGACTACTTGAAGAAAAATGTTTAGAATATAAAAACAGATATAATTAATAATGATAAATCAAATATCAGTCAAATGTCAGTCAAACATACGGAAAAGACTGCAAATACGGAATATACGGAAAAATATAAATTACATAATATCTGTGAAATGCAGACAGGACAGCATATACGGAAGATACGGAAATTACGGAACATACAGAAAGTTAGTCTGGAATTTCCCGAAGGTCGTAAGTTCGATAAGTGAGCCTCCACTAAGGCAAGTCCAAGGCGAAGCATGAGTGGCTAAGGCGAACTTATGCAGAGAGCGAAGTGAATCGCAGTCTCCACAACCCCAAATATGCCTTGAATCAGTTTCTGATCCAAGGCAATTTTTTATCTCTAAAATTCAAGGACATAGACTCCGGGAGGTCCTTTAATTGTCTAAGTTAGACTTTTGAAGGACGTCCCCA
>DFEL01000118.1 GCA_002369055.1 Cyanobacteria bacterium UBA3803 | reverse complement strand
GAGGAAAGCGGTAATTATTCAAGTTTTTCTTCTATTTCTGCAATCAGTACATCGGATAAATTAGCAGAAGTCTTTGGCGAAGGTGTAAAAGGCACATTTACTATCGGTAATCAAGAATTTACCGTCGATGAAAATACCTCTTTAAAATCGCTAATCGGAAGTATTAACAGCAAAACTGATGCCGGTGTAAATGCTTATTGGGATGCTTCAGCAGGTCAATTAGTTCTTAAATCAAAGGCAGAAGGTGCATTTAATATTAACATTGAAGCAGGAACAAGTGATTTAACGGATATATTGGGATTTACTGCAAGTGAAGTAGACGGTGAAGGTCAAAAAACTTCATCTTTAGTTCAAGGAACTCAAGTTTTAGGTGATTATGCAAGATTGAACATAAACGGAACAGATATTATATCTTCTTCAAATACTGTAACAAGCGATATTTCAGGTATTGAAGGTTTAACTTTGACATTGCATTCTGTTACAAAAGAAAATGATGAAGGTTTTAAAGAACCTGCTACCGTTTCGGTTTCTCAAGATTCAGATACTTTGTTGAGTGCGGTAAAATCTTTTATTTCATCATATAATAATGCAATTGAAACGATTGATAAAAATACGGCAAGCGGAGAAACTCTATATGGAGAAACATCTTTAACTTCATTAAGAAATAATTTAAGACGTAATGCAACTGCGGCTGTTGAAAATACTGATTTGAAAGTTCTTGCAAATATAGGTATTTCAACAGGAGAAGCAACTAATTCTACTGATACTTCCGGCGTAAATAAACTTCAAATTAATGAAGAAAAATTTAAAAAAGCGTTAGCAGAAAATCCTGATGCCGTTAAACAATTGTTATTAGGTGACAATAAGGGTTTAGCTGAATCCGGTGGTGTATTGAATAAGTTAGAAAAAATTACGGAAGACGCTCTTTCTGCTTCTGACGGATATTTTACGATGAAATCAAAAACTTATGATTCGCAAACTCGTTCAATTAAGACATCTATTGATGCGGCTCAAAGAAAGGTTGATTCGTACAAATCAAGGCTACAAAAGCAATTTAATAATATGGAACAAATTATAGCATCAATACAACAGTCTTATAGCCAGTTATCAATATAGTGAATTATCAAAAAATATTGAGGGCAGTTTGGATATCCAGAGTGTCTTCTTTTACATATCCTTTCATTGTTGGCAATATAACTTTGATGTTATCATCTTCTGTTTTTTTGTCTTTAAGCATTATTTTTATTAATTTATCAGTTGGAAATTTAAATGTTTTATCATAAAATCCGAATTTATGAAGTAGCACCATTGCCATTTCTTTATAGTTTGCATCAATTAATTTAAGCTTGTGAGCGTAGTTAAAAATAAAATGCATACCGTAAGCAACTGCTTCTCCGTGTGTAAAGGTTCTGTAATTTGTTATTTTTTCTAATGCGTGTGCGTATGTATGACCAAAATTAAGGATTTTTCTCAATCCTGCTTCTTTTTCGTCTTTTGTTACAACGGCAATTTTTAATTCAATACATACTTTTATAAGTTTTTCTATAAATCTTAAATCTCTATCTAAAATTTTTGAGCAATGTACTGAAAGAAAATCATATAAGCCATAATCAAATCTTGCTTCGCAGCTTTTTTCAATAAATGCATATTTTAAAATTTCTGCAAGTCCGCTTTTATATTGTCTATCATCAAGTGTATTTAAAAAATTAAGATTTATATAAACCGCATCAGGCTGATAAAAAGCACCAACAAGATTTTTTCCGTAATCGGTGTCTATTGCAACTTTTCCTCCGACTGAGGAATCAACGCAAGCCAAAAGTGTTGTTGGAACTTGTATAAAATGAATACCTCGCATATATGTTGCTGCTGCAAAACCTGTTATGTCACCAACAACTCCTCCTCCAACTGCGATAAGAGCACTTTTTCTGTCTAGTCCCTTTTTTTCGCAGCATTGAAGTATTTTTTGATAGTTTTTAAAATTTTTTTCAATTTCTCCATCTTTTAATATAAAAAGTTCGTCTGATTTAAATCCAAGAATTTTGCCGTAAATTTTATATACTCGTTCGCTTATAACAACAAGAAATTTAGAGCATTTAAAATTGAAATCTTTATAAATTCTTTCTCTTAAATTTTCAATATACTCCATATCCATATAAATCGGGTAAAATTTATTTTTTTCTTTAATTTCTACCTCAATTTTGTTTGGCATATTCATCTATCCTTTTCATAATTTCTCCAATGATATTATATTGAGATTTTCTGCAAGTGTCAACCGTAATGAGTGCTTGTTCGTAGTTTTTTTCTCTTATTGCCAATATTTCTTCTATTTTTTCAACTCCAAAACCTTGTTGCAAAAGTGGTCTGTGAGTTTCATGTTTAATTCTGTCAAAAATTATGTCAGCTGTTGCCTTCAAATATATTGTGTAACCGTTTTTGTTTAAAATCTCACGATTTGCTTTGTTTTCAAAAGCACCTCCGCCAAGTGAAATAATTTGATTTTCTTTTTGTATAATTTCGGTTATTGATTTTGTTTCTATTTCTCTAAAATATTTTTCTCCGTATATTGAAAAAATTTCAGAAATTTTTTTGCATTGATTTTTTTCAATGTATTCATCAACATCAATAAGATTCATTTCCGGTTTTGCTTGTTTTAGTGCTTTTCCGATATAAGTTTTACCTGCTCCCATCATACCGACAAGAATGATATTATTTTTCATAATTTTTCTTAATTTCTTTTAATGAATCTCCACCAAATTTTTCTAAAAATGCATCTATTAATATGCATGCAATTCGAGCTTCCGCAACTACTGCACAGGCAGGAACAGCACAAGTATCCGAACGCTCAAAATGTGCTTCGGTTTGTTCTTTTTTGTACAAATCAACTGTTTTTAAAGGTGTTCTCATTGTCGGAATTGCTTTCATTACACCTTTTACGACAATGGGTTCACCATTTGACATTCCGCCTTCGATGCCTCCTGCATTGTTTGTTTTTCTGTAAATTTTTCCATCTGAGATAAACAGTTCGTCGTGCATTTTACTTCCTGTTAGTGTTGCAGCATCAATTCCTGCTCCTATTTCTACTGATTTGACGGCAGGAATACTCATAACAGCTTGTGCTATTCTTCCGTCTAATTTTCTGTCCCAATGAACATGAGAACCCAAACCGACAGGCAAATTTCCAAAAATCACTTCAAACTTTCCGCCTAAAGTGTCCCCGTCACTTTTTGCATCATCAATAGCTTCTTTCATCATATCTGTTGCAATATCATCTGCACATCTTAATTCTGAATGTTCGGCAGATTCTTTTAACAGAGTATAACTTTGCGGTAGTACATCAGCCCTTACATTTCCTATTTGTGTAACGTGCGAAAAACCTATTATTGAAAATTCTTTCAACATTTGTTTTGCAATTGCACCAACCGCCACTTCAATCGCAGTCGAACGAGCACTTGAACGTTCCAAAACGTCTCTAAGGTCTTCAAGCTTATATTTTACCGCACCTGCGTAATCTGCATGTCCCGGACGAACTTTAGTGAATGACTTATCTGCAACAAGTTTTAAAATTTCTCTGTTTTTTAAATCCAATTCTTTTGTACTCATTGGTATTTGCCAATTTTCAAAATCTTTATTTTTTATTTCAATGCAGATAGGTGCACCTGTTGTATAACCAAGCCTTACTCCTGATTTGATTTCACACTTATCGGATTCTATTTGCATTCTCTTACCTCTGCCATATCCGACTTGTCTGCGTTTTAATTCCGCATTAATATAATCTTCATCAATTCTAAAACCTGAAGGTACTCCCTCAATAATTGCGTCTAAACATTTCCCGTGACTTTCACCGGAAGTCAAAAATCTAAATTTGCTCATATTTCCCCTATTTTATACGATTTTAAACGTATAATTTTATTTATCAGCGTATCTTAAGAAAATTTGCTGCTTTGTTTGCATCATTTCTTCAATGATAATCCAATTACCGTCGTGTTGTTTTTGCCATATTTGATATGTTTTTAACCAGTATTTGTCATCCATTGGTTGTCTTAATGCTTCAACTTTTATACCGTTTGCAACTCTTGTTGCTGTTACGTTTTTATATTTATTTTTATAATTTCTTAATTTGGCAGTTCCTTGACTGATTTTCATCTGTGTTGCATAAGTCGCCATATCAGTTGTTGCATTGGCAGTTGAACCGTCAGGTTTAACAACTTGACGTATTATTTTTGCATTTGGAGAATAATATTTCAATAATTTTGGGCTGTAATTGTTTGCAGCATATACGTATTTTGAAAAATTATCCTTTGCTGTTTGCAAGTCGTCTGCAAATGCAATGGTTATAGTTGTAACAATTGATATAAATGTAATTAATAACTTTTTCATAAAACTTTCCCTAATTTTGTACCTTTTTTATTTTAACACAAATTTCTGCAAAAAAAAACTCCTTTTGGGTAAGGAGTTTTTTATACTTTTATCGGATGTTTTATTTTTTCAAGAAATCAGGAATTTCTATATTTGTAAATCCGGGTAAAGCCGAATTTGATGAAGTTTCTGTTTTCTTATTAGTGTTTGTAAAAGCGTTTCCGAAGAACTCAGCAGCACTTAATGGTTGTTTTGCTTGTAATTTATTTGCTTGAACCGCACTGTGAGATTTCATTTCAAAACCTGTTGCTATAACAGTAATTTTTACTTCGCCTTGCATATTTTCATCCGTAACTGCACCAAAAATAACAATGGCGTCATCTTGTACAGCGTCATTAATAATATTCATTGCTTTTGTTACATCTGTTAATCCTAAATCAGGTCCGCCTGTAATATTTACAATAACACCTTTAGCACCATCAATAGTTGTTTCAAGTAACTTAGAGTCAATAGCATTTCTTGCAGCTTCTTCTGCTCTGCCTTCACCTTGACCAATACCGATACCCATTAATGCTGAACCTGAGGCTCTCATTACTGAGCGAACATCTGCAAAGTCTACGTTGATTAGTCCAGGTATTGTGATGATGTCAGTAATACCTTGAACACCTCTTAACAGAACTTCATCTACAACAGCGAACGATTCCATTAAACCTACTTTTCTGTCAACAACACTTAACAAGTTGTCGTTAGGTATAACGATAATAGCATCAACTGCTTCTTTTAATTTATCAATACCCTGCATTGCTTGATTTGCACGTCTTTTACCTTCAAAACTGAAAGGTTTTGTAACAACAGCAATAGTTAAAATACCCAGTTCTTTTGCTACTCTTGCAACAATAGGTGCTGCACCTGTACCTGTTCCGCCACCCA
>DFEL01000040.1 GCA_002369055.1 Cyanobacteria bacterium UBA3803 | reverse complement strand
CTTTATACAAAGCCGAGTCAGCAAGTCAGCGGAATGCAATATATTCCAAGCTATCTACATAATTTTAAGTCTTGGCTGAGCAGCTACGATTTTGGTGAGTGTCCCTGAAATCCGAAAATTCTTTTTCTTAAAATTCCTGCAAAAAAATCATGAAAAATATTGACTTTTATCCTAAATTAGATATATAATACTAATTGTTATAAATTTATGGGTCATTAGCTCAGCTGGTAGAGCAGCAGACTCTTAATCTGAAGGTCCGGGGTTCGATCCCCCGATGGCTCACCATAATTAAGGTTTTAGATATTAAAAAGCATTTTAACAAAGATATCTAAAACCTTTTTACGTTTATATACGTTACACATTGTAAATAATTGTAATGAAAATAGACACTTGACTATAATAATCAAATATGATAATTTGTGTAATAAATAATAAAGAAAAACAGGAGGTAAAAAATGTCGATATTATTAACAGGTGGAGCTGGTTTCATAGGTTCACACACAGCTGTGGAAATGATAAATGCTGGATATGATGTAATAATTGCAGATAACCTTTCGAACAGTAGCGAAAAGGTGCTTGATAGAATTGAAACAATAACAGGAATACGTCCAAAATTTTATAAAGTAGATGTTGCGATAAAAGGGGATGTAAGAAGAATTTTTGAAGAAAATAAAATAGATGGGGTAATACACTTTGCTGGGTATAAATGTGTTCCTGAGTCTACAAAAATTCCATTAAAATATTATAGAAACAATATTGATACAACTTTAACTGTTTTAGAAGTTATGGAAGAGAAAAATTGTAATGCTTTTGTGTTTAGCTCATCAGCTACAGTTTATGGAGATAAAAATGAGGTACCATTTAATGAAAACATGCCAACAGGCGGAACAACAAATGCATATGGAAGTACAAAATTGATGATAGAAAATATATTGAAGGATGTTGCTGCAGCCAATAATAAATTTTCTGCAGTATTATTGAGATATTTTAATCCAATAGGTGCACATCCAAGCGGATTAATTGGAGAAGCACCTGATGGAATTCCAAACAATTTAATGCCATATATAACTCAAACAGCTGTAGGAATAAGAGAAGTACTAAACGTGTTTGGAACAGACTACAACACACCAGACGGAACTGGTGTCAGGGATTACATACATGTAGTAGATTTAGCTAAGGGGCATGTTGCTGCTATAAAATATGCAATGGAAAATACAGGAGCAGAAGCAATTAACTTGGGTACAGGAAATGGAAGTAGTGTATTAGAAGTTGTACGCGCATTTGAAAAAGCAAGTGGAGTAAATGTTCCTGTTGAGTTTAAAGAAAGAAGACCGGGAGATGTTGAGTATTCGTATGCATCTGTTGAAAAAGCTGCTGAGTTGCTTAATTGGAAAGCTGAATATGACCTTAATGATATGTGCAAACATGCATGGAATTGGCAGAAAAAAAATCCAAGAGGTTATAATGAATAGTGTATTTTTATGAAATATTAACATATAATTTATAAAGGTAAAAGTTTTACAAAAGAAAGGGAGGATTAGGAATGAAATTAAAAGATAAGTTTAATGGTATAATAAGTGATATCGGAAATGAAGTTGGAAAATTAAAAACCTATGCTGAAAAAAAACAATTTTGCGAAAACTATGAAATTACTATGGAAACATTAGATGATATTATATCAAGACATTCTTATTGGACTGACCAAATACGAACAGATGAAAATATATGGAAAAGTTGGAAAAATAGTAAAGGAATTGTTGATTATTCAACTGATATTGAAAAATCTAAAATAGATGTAAATAATGCATATTATAGATTTAGGGCTGGAATTACTGATATTGCTATTAAAAGATTTTCAAAAGAAATTAATCCCGAAGAGATTGAACCAGAAGATTTAGAAGATTTAACAAAAGACGAACCAGATGGCCTTTCAAATGAACTAAGAGAAAGAATATTTAAAATAGGCTTGGAAAAATTTGCTTCTGGTATTACCCCAGAACAAATGAATGCAGATGTGTTAGAATACTTATATATAAATGGTTTTGAGGGAAAAATAGAAAATCCAACTACAAGTTTGATGTACAAAATGTATGTGGAAGGAAAAGAAAAGGACAAAACAATATTTAATTTGCAAACAAGGGTAAAAAAACAAGAAGATTTAATCAAATTTGATACAGTTCTAATCCAACAATTATATGACAAAGCAAAAAGGTTACAGAATTATCTTCAAAATACTACTCAAATTGTATCTGATTTGGTTAAAAGTATAAGAGGAATTGATGATACACTTGAAAAATCTGAAATGTACTTAAAAGAAGACGAATCAAAGAACGTATTTAAAATAATGATAGAAAGAATAAAAAAAGCATTTTCTAAACAACCACCTAGATTAACTGCTGGGAACTGGCTTGCTACAGCGCGTGATAATTGCAGAATTTCTGATGAAAAAGCTGTTAAAGGAATTCAAGAAACAAGAGATGATGGGCTTGGACAAGTTGAGAATGGAATATCAAAAAGAAACAGTCTTCAAAGAGACATATATACTAGAGAAACTCCAAGTGTACCAATTACTAAATTTTCTCTTGATGATGTTGTTAGAAATAGCGTTGGTGAAAAAACAAAAAGTGAAAAACAACAAGGTTTAAGAGGAACAGGCACAGGATTTCATGAGGTAAGATAAATAAGGATTTTGGGGACACTGACTAAAAATGCAAGTTTTTTTCGGGAATTTTGAAGGAATTTGCGGTTTTTAGTTAGTGTCTCCAAATCCCTTCAAAAAGTTTGAAAAAAACGTAAAAAATCGTTGACAAGCTATTTGAAAATATAGTATAATAAACAGGTATATTATAATTTTTTACTCCTTAGCGAAAATAGTTCAAAAAAGGGTGATAAAAATTAATAAAATAGTAATGAAACGAGAGAAAAAATAAATGTAGATAAAAAGGATGTTAGCAAAAAAAAGAAATATTTGCTAACATGCTTTTTGTCGCTTTTTTTAGGATTCTAGAGATTTAAATTTTTTTATAATTAATTCTGTTATATTAAGTTTAAAAAAGAGGAATTGAATTTAAAATACTAGTGCAAGTGGCAAAACTAATTGGCAGAGAGTTTTGAAATTTACACCAAGTAATTAAATTGCAAGAAGGACTTTTTTAAATCTATATAAATTTTTTTCTGCTTAAATTTTTATAGGGGTGATTTAAGTTGGTAAAAGACGTAAAGTACGAAAAAAGTACACGTAAAACTTTTGCTAAAATTGGCGATTCAATCGAAATTCCAAATCTTATTCAAGTACAAAAAGATTCATATGATTGGTTCGTTGAAGAAGGCTTAGGCGAAGTATTAAAAGATATTTCACCTATAATTGACTATTCTGGAAATTTAATTCTTGAATTTTTCGATTATTACATGGAAGAAAAAACAAAATACACAGTAGAAGAAGCTAAAGAGAGAGATGCAACATATTCAACAAGATTGCATGTTAAAGTAAGACTTATCAACAAAGAAACTGGTGAAATCAAAGAGCAAGAAATTTATTTGGGAGATTTTCCATTAATGACAGAAAGTGGAACTTTCATTATAAATGGAGCTGAAAGAGTTGTAGTAAGCCAGTTAGTACGTTCACCAGGGTGCTATTACGCAAGTGATTATGATAAAACTGGAAAACGTATTTATACATCAACAGTAATGCCAATACGTGGTGCATGGATTGAATATGAAACAGATGCAAATGATATAGTAAATGTTAGGGTTGATAGAACAAGAAAATTACCTGTAACAAGTTTATTAAGAGCAATTGGAATTACAACAGATCAAGAGATAATAGAATTATTTGGAGAAGATGAAAAAATAATTGCAACAATAAACAAAGACCCAGTAAAAGATGCTGATGAGGCTATAGTTGAAATTTATAAGAAATTAAGACCAGGGGAACTTCCTACAGCAGATGCTGCAAGAAACTTATTTAATGGACTTTTCTTCGATCCAAGAAGATATGACTTAGCTAAAGTTGGTAGATACAAATTCAACCAAAAATTAAGCTTAGCAAGAAGAATTACAGGGAAAGTATCTTTTAGCGATATAATAGATCCTTCAACTGGAGAAGTTCTAGTTGAAAAAGATACAGTAATTTCAGAAGACGTAGCAAGAGCAATTCAAGATTCAGGAATTAATGTAGTTGATGTAAAAGTTGAAGACAAAAAAGTAAGAGTTATAGGAAATGGAACAGTAAATATCCACGAAGTATTACCAAATGTAGATTTAAGCTCATTACACTTCAAAGAAGACGTTAATTACGAGGTACTAAAATCAATTATCGATACAACAGATGAAAAAGATTTAGTAAAAGTATTAAAAGAAAGATATGATGAATTAGTTCC